>NZ_JBFRTN010000014.1:0-90500 GCF_041474095.1 Vibrio sp. 10N.222.54.A3 | reverse complement strand
CCGCGATGAACCTTTTTTTCTCAAATTACCATACCTCGACAGGTGTTTTTACCATATTATGCTTGATATCATTATTAGTATACTTATGATTAATGCAGTGAAAACAGAAAGATGATTAATAGATATGGCTAATTCAATTTACCGAAGCGTCCATCTTCAATCGATAGATGCTAACAACACAGTTTGGCGTGCTAAGTTAAAAAACAACGTTATTCAGGGCAACCTAGCTGCCGTGAAAAAGAGTATTGATTGGTGGATTGATACCGCATCTATTATTGATCCAAAAGAATTCATGTCATTAAATAAGTCGAGAGGAACAGGTGGCTCGACTGAAAACTTCAACGGCTACCAAATCAAGAATGACACCGGTGAGCCTAATGCGTGGTATTGCATGTTTAACGGTCGCTTAATCAAAGGCGGCAAGGTTGCAATCCAACGCCATATAGAAGCTTACTTACTCGCAAAACAAAAAGCAGAGCAACAAAAGAAGTAAATTATGAGCCTAGTATATTCAACAGAAACAGGTCGCATTAAGCCTGAAGAAGAGAAAGTCCAACGTCCCAAAGGCGATGGTATCGTTCGAATCCAAAAAGAAACCAAAGGCCGTAAAGGCAAAGGCGTTTCTGTCGTAACTGGCTTAGACCTAGATGACGCACCATTAAAACTAATGGCAGCAGAACTCAAGAAAGTTTGCGGCTGCGGTGGCTCAGTAAAAGATGGCAACATCGAAATTCAAGGTGACGCGCGCGACAAGATCAAAGCGCACCTTGAAAAGAAAGGCTACAAAGTTAAATTTGCTGGCGGTTAATCTCTAACTAATACCAGGGTTAAAATCGAAGATTATTATCACTGGTTATTAGGTATTTTATGGTAAATAGCCAGTTTGGTTAAATACACAGTATAAATTAGAGAATATCGGCACAATACAAAGGCAGGGCATCACACAAAGATACCTGCCTTATAAACATCAAAATCCATTTAACATAACGTACATAATACGCAGTTAATAATGCGTGTAGTTAATTCTAAAGGTAGTATTCTCATCTTTTGTCCTTAAAATCCTTGTTCCAACTGACTCTCACGCTTCTTGCGCCGTTCAGAGTTTTCTTATCGCATTTGAAATCTAATAATTATATGTACGGCCAGCGTCTACACAATTCAATCTTCATTCAGAAAATCTAATTGACGCGAAACTTTGTCCGTCTGGTTTAACTTATATGCCACTTCTCTGTTTGCACTAACGGTTCGCTGCGCTGTGTGCAATTCTTGTAAGCATTGCTGTTGTTTCTATTCCAGATTTCACACACGCGACCAATGTTTCTTATCAACTGCACATGCTTAGCTCTCGTTTAAATCCATCAACTAATAAAGTTCGTGTGTCTTATGTAGACCCGCACACAGATTTTTCAAACCTTCTTAACGATTCTCTCTAGAGTTAGTACTTTGTGTTCAGTTTGCATAGATTCATTACACTTATTGCTGGTACACAACACCGATACTTGGGAGATCCATAATCACGGTTTGCCCTGAAATTACGTTCAATTGGACTTAGGTAGCTTTGGTAATAAACCTAAGAGTTACTTTAAACCCATTGCGCTTAGTTTTTCTTTACTTGTTTTCTCTAACTGATATGCCTGCTTTGAAGTTGCAATGGTGTTACCGCCTGAGATTAGAAAGCTTATAATGTTTATCGACACATGTAATCAATAAGTAAAGTGACACTGTAGCTAGCTGTACAGGTAAAGCTTGGTCCTATGGAACACAAAATAAAGAACCCAAATAACAACTGTATATTTACACAGTTAAATTATTATCCCCTTAAAAACGTCACCTTTCGTATAAATACCGAACAAAAACAACGCTATTTAGGCATATATCTGTCGCTGGGCGCGTATTTTTGCCTAGCAATCACGCTAGTGTCGTTGATCTCTTTTAATACGCTCATGGATAAGAACTACATCATCACACCTGACAGATAGCCTACGCGCGTAAATACGGACAGAGACCACGATGGTGGCACCGTAGGCTCATTACATAAGTCAGAAGATGGAATTAAGTTACAGCGTGACTTTGAACAAACCTATAGCTTACCCTTCTGTGAAATTGAGTACGTTAAGAGATCGACCCAAAATAAAGGGCTCGATCTCTTAACGTTCGATTCGGTCACCATCAATATAGAATATGAAGGTCAAGAGGAGCCAAGGTTTCGATTCTACATACGTAACCACGACGACAACTACAGCGCTCAAAGCGACCCTATTTCTAACAAGTTCTATCGCTTAGACTTATCATTCCCCAATAGAAAACACATCGATTTAGCATTCTCAAATTGATACGCGCCGCATTCCTTAATCGACTTCTACACAACACCTTACGCCTCGTAAGCTTTTTAAATACTTATTCTGTAAAGCACATATGTGGCAACGAAGCTTGCTCTAAGCGGTGGTAAGCCATTCGCGATATCGGTTTTGAACATTACCGCTGTGGATTGTCTCACTCTGTTCTTCGATGAAATCATCATTTGTCTGCTTCTGAACATTCATGGATTCTCATCCGTTCAAAATACAAGTCACAACGTCACTAGCCGTAAAAACACCATATATTTAGCCACTTAGGTGCGGTGACACAAATACTGACACCTAAAATGGCGATTGTTCCACTTTCAGAACTTACTGTAATTTAATTACAACCCAAAGCCAAGAAATGCCTGAAAAGTGGATCACTCCGACATAACTTACTGAATAAAAGGAATTTAATGGTTTTGGATAGGTCGGGAATTTAGGGTAGCTAAAGAGTTGGTATGTACGAGATAATATACTAGAGGGTAATATATTTAGTTATAGTGCACTATCGTATTAAAAAAGAAGGGCTGATGCCCTACTCTTCTTTATTACTCATTTCTTCACGGATTTGCTCAGCAACGATTTTGATAGCTTGTGCTGTGCTGATGCCTTGGGTCATCATTTCTTGAATTCGTTCAACAGCTTTCTGTTGTTCTTCGTGAGAAAGGGTTGGTAAGTCGTTTAGCATGCTCTGCTCCTTTATTTAGGAGCAGAACTATATAAGGACTGTTAGTAACTAGCAAGGAAATTGATGGATGCACCCATTGCATTTTCATTCGTGTAGTTAGCACTTAGATCTAGCTGAAACAAGTTCAATGGCGAGATACCAACACCAGCTGTCACTGTTCCTTCTGAATCAGAGTAAGCCAGGTTCTTGTAATACCCTCCCCTTAGCTTAAGCTGACGTAACAGGTCGACTTCAGTACCAACACGAATCATCTGTTCGTTGTCTTCGAACGAAGTAAACTTCTCTGCTTCATTCAAATCATAATCAACACTCAACGTAAAGTAATCAGAAACGATCCCCGCACCAACAGTGTAGACAGGCCCCAGGTTATAAGAATGACTCGATGTTACTGTTCTTGTAGCCCCTGTGCTGCTTGTTAGCTGTTGGCTAACGGATTTAGTTTCAATCTCACGGTCTATAATATTCGTTGCAGAAAAACCCACTCTAAATGGGCCGTAAAACCAAAGCGCACCTGCATCAATATTAAATGTAGTTTCCGCGGTGTCGTTTTCTCGAACATCACTTAGATCGTAGTTTTGTGCCGAGGCAATGTAGTTATACGTATAGATTCTTTGGAGTTTTGGAGAAATACCAAACGACAAATGTTGTCCCATGAACGTTTGATATTTTGCTAATGATATACCAGCTTCCATAATGCCAATAGAAACAGCTTTAACAGCAGTTAACTCAGCATTAACCAAGTCACTATTAGCAGCGTCACTAGATGTATCAGGGGTTACAAATGATTCAGTGTATGCTTTTGCAAATACGTTTGCTGCAATATACTGATTTGGTAGAGCGAATGCTACAACACCACCTAAATCAACATTCAGGCTATCACCATTAAGAGCATCTAGATCAGAACCAGTCACAGTACCTGACTCAATGCTGTCAACTAAATTATCGATATCATCAACTAAGTTATTAGGGTCATTATAATTACCGCCAAAACTTGGCGTGATCATTCCCATGTCATCATTACGACGATAAATCGCAACAAGTGCTGGGTTATAGAATGGAGCAGTTAGGAAGTTTGCTGAAACAACACCAACACCACCCATCGCATCACCACGCGCTTCAATGGCGTAGTTTGCTGCTGAAAGAGGAAGACTGGCGAATGCAATTGACGCTGCGAGTAGTTTTGTAGTTTTTTTCATGCCGTTTATCTTTGTTAGATCCCTTACATAGTTAACGGCACAATTTTAAATTACTTTAACTCTTCTTCGCTAGAAATATCATAAGTTTTACTGATAGTTTGTGCTTGTTCTATCGCTATGTCGCCTTGCCAGCGTGAATGCACCATTGAAACCGCTAAAACATAGCGATCATTAGGAAGTTCTTCACCAGTAAGGTTCATTGGATAATCAGATTCATAGCTCTTGCCCCACACCTGCTCATAGTGTTCATCGACATAATCGTACAAACCAATTTCGAGTTTAGGAAGAGGACAATAAGGGTTCAGAAGTTCTTTTTTATCGATTCGCCAGGTGTCTTTTGAAGACCAGCGAACTTGCTGACGCATTGCAACTTCACCAAGGATAATCCAAGTACTCCAAGAATTTCCACCATCGCCTTTCACACTTAAACGATACAAACCCGATTCAAGTTGAGAGGCTAAATTGTAACGCTTGCGGTATAGACTCACCGATTCGTTGTTAACCACTTCACTGTCTTTGGTTAACTCACTGTCCGAAGAAACGATCTTATCGACCCACTTCTCGAAGGTAATGTCTTGAATGTTGTTTTCGGATTCAACATTAATCGATACACGAAAGGTATCTCGGCCAGGGCTTTGAATGATGTGTCTTTTAACGACGACTGAACTAATCCAATCTGGGAGTGTTTTTCTGGTGAGAGTTTTACCACAATCTTTGTTCAATGCTTGATCGAACAGTTCATTGAGGTGATCTTCTCGTGATTGAGACGAGTTGATTTGCCAAACTTCCACTAATGAGTCAAACATCTGAGGTAAATCATTATCTAGCAGATGTTTATGAACTTGAGTCAGAGCATCGCTGCTCTTAAACCAATCCGTTGCTTGCGCGGTATTCGCTACGCAAGAAAACATTAATAGTGGAAGTAAGGCTATTCTCATTACGCTTTCATCTTGTAACCAACGCCACGCAGCGTTTCAATTTCTAGACCCGGCAGTTTCTGTCTTAGTTGCAGAACGTGCGTGTCTACCGTACGTGTTGTTGGGAAATGGTTGTAACCCCATACATGGTCAAGCAGTTCATCACGTGTAAACACACGTCCAAGGTTACTTGCCAAGAACAGTAGAAGGTCAAATTCAGTGCGCGTTAACGTTACTTCCTGTTCATTGAAAAACACTTCACGTGTCGCTTTATCGATAACAAGATTCTGAGCGATAACTTTTGATGCATCTTGTTCTTCAGAATCTGGCAGGCGAAGTTGAGCACGAATTCGAGCAAATAGCTCAGCCTCTGCGAATGGCTTTGTTAAGTAGTCGTTTGCACCTGAATCTAGGCCCGCTACTTTGTCTTTTACTGTCACGAGAGCCGTCAGCAAAATAACTGGGATATCTTTCTTTTTCTTCCAACCTGGAAGTGAATCTACTGAGTCGCCATCAGGAAGTTGACGGTCTAGAATCACTAGATCCGCTTGTTCCCAGTAGCCTTCAACTTCAGAGATCAGTTCTGCATGCAAACATTCATATCCAGCTTGCTCAAGGCTAACTAATAAACCGTCAGCTAAATTTTTATCATCTTCAACGAGAAGCAATGTCTGTTTCACAAGGTATCTCCAAAATAAATGTTGTTGGGGGGCCGATAAGCGTCATGTGACCGCCCATTTTTCCAACCATAGATTCCACTATCGTCAGACCTAAACCGAGTCCACTCTTACTTACGAATGGCTTTCTTAGTTGCCCCCAATCTTTGCGAGACAAGTCTCCATTATCTATAACTTTGAATGTCAGCTTCTTGTCAGAAGTATTCAGTTCTAGAATTACTGGAGCCACACCGTATTTCACGGCATTTCTGATTAGGTTATCGATGCACGTTCCCAACCAATATACGTTCACTTTTGCAGCTATATCTTTGTTTACACGGAGTTCAATCCCCGGCGCAAAGTCTTCTTCAACTTTGTATTGGAGCCACTCTTCAACACTTGGCACCCACTCTGTTGCGAGCGGTTGATTATCTGATTGCAGGTAATCTTTACTTGCTTCCGCCAACTGTCTTAAACGGCGTGTATCTTCACACAGCCTACGGAACTCATCATATACCGATTCTGGTAAGTGTTCGAACTCACGCCTGAACCCTTCCACCGTCAATGACAAACTCGCAATCGGCGTTCTTAATTCGTGCGTTAGGATTTGAAGAACCAGCATGCGACTCTTCATCTCTTGTTTCTTGCTGTTCCAGCGGTAAATCGCCCAACCTAAGACAAGCATGATGTTGGCAATAACCAAGATAAACATGGCGACTTGCAGAAGCTCTGAATGATCTTCTATTTCCCAACACACATTACCACGCTGGACAAAACAGCTTTTACCTTCTGAAGACAAGCTAAACGATAACCCAGCAAGCGTGGCATTTTCGTTCCAGACTGATTTTTTATACAGGTAATATCTGTAGCCGCGTTTTACCCACATCTCATCAAGCTCAACAAACATACTCGCACCCGCTAACAGCGCGGTGATTGCTTCGCTATCCATTTGTTGCAAGCGAGACAGTAGTTCATCGTGTTCGGTGTTTGGTCGCTCTTGAATATGCATAAAGCGCTTCAGAGAGTCGAATTTTTCTGGGTACTTCTCAACGTATCGTGCCGCATAAGAACCGCCGCCAGGGTGAATCAAACCACTACGGCTAAACCAACGGTCAGAAAGCTTGGTGCCTTTACACATTGCACGAGTAAAAACTAAAGGCTCAGTAATCAAAGGGCTTAACGGCAGTTTACCACTACAGGTTTTTGATAACTGGTACAAGCGCTGAATGTCTTTTAACGGGTACTCTGCTGTTTGTGGCAGCATAGAAGACGGCATGATCAAACGTGTTGGATAATCAGCCTGTAGCACTCGAATATCGTAAGATTCGATTGCCGTTTCATGATCAAAGAGTTTGGTGAAATTATCGATACGCTCAGGTAAAGAGTCAGCAAATGCGTTTGCAGACACAGACAACGTAGCGATAAGAAGAGTAAATGTTCTTTTGATGATCACAAACCAACGCAAATTCATATAGATCAACCAAATATATACCATTCGCTATCAAAGATAAATTTTTAACCGCATGAAAAACATTGAGAATGGCGAGCTACAGAGATAAAGGCCAATATATTACGGCCACATTGTACATACGTACTAGTAGGCTGATTGGCAAGCCAAACCTCAATTGCGACAAGTTTTGCATCAGGCTTCGTCAACTTCGTATCAACTGAGATCACACATAGAGTCGCTTTCGTAAGATAAAAAAAGGAGCTCAAATGAGCTCCTTATCGAGTTGTTACATATTGTTTAGAGGTGATCTCTATAGATGTTCTAAGATACTTAGACAACTCTTTTTAGCATCACCAAAAACAATGTATACTCACGCACTTTTTAAAAACAGTGGGTTTATATGGCTCTTATACCCTATGCTCGTGTATCTAGTGGAAAGCAGATAGACGGTCTAAGTTTATCTCTTCAAAACGATAACGTATTACTCGAACAACTTGCGCTACAGTACAGCACGACGCTCTCTCACCTATTCTATCAGGATGCTGGTGTATCATCATACAAGGGTAAAAACGCAGCTGTGGGTGAGCTATCTCGTTTACTAACTGGCATCGAGAATGGTCTTATCTCTAGCGGTGACATCATCGTTATGCGAGCGTTAGACCGTCTATCTAGACAGAACCTAACGGCAAGTGAAGTGCTATACAACCGCATTATCTCCGCTGGTGTAATGATACACACCACAATAGACAACCATCTTTACAAGATGGATGATCCTATGTCTTCAATCCTTGCTACCTTGGCACTAAAGACCGCTAATGAAGAATCCGCAAAGAAAAGTCACTTAACCAACCGCTATGCATCACACCGTATCCAACAAGCTAAAGACGATCAAAAACTCGATGGTAATAGCTTTGATGTTGGTATCGGTCGCCATCCATTCTGGATCACTATAGATAAACCAACCAAAACCGTTAGACAGCATCCAATAAACTGGGATCACGCTAAACACATGATCACTCTTGCGCTTGACGGGTACGGTGTATCTACGGTCATGCGATATGCACACTCTGTAGGTCTAGAATTGTCCTATTCCGCATGTGCAAAGATGTTTAACACCCGTGCTGTGTATGGTGTTCTAGAGATAACACATCAACGTGAAGATCATGTATTGACAGATTACTACCCTGCTCTTTGCAGTGAATCTGAGTATTACCAGATAAGAGCTATAAAGGATGCACAAACAAAAGTATCAAACAACCAGCGTAAACAGGTTTCTATCCTATCAGGGATTCAAAAACTGTATTGCGGCTGTTGTGGTTCAGTTCTGTCCATCGCTCGGAATGTTACTCAAAAAACTGAGTACTACCGATGTGCTAACCGTCTAGTTAAATGCTACCCGTACATCAAACAGGAATACCTAGATCGAATTGTAATGACCGCAATTGGTGAAAAGTTGCTATCTAGTCAATTGATGGATAACGGACATGACAAAACGTTACAAGGGATTGAATTAGAACTAGAAACAAAGGTCATGGAATACCAAAAACAACAAACGTTTTTATTTGATAATCTAGACCTCTTCGACGATACGATGAAAAGCCTGTTAGCTGCTAAAAAGCAATCTATAGCGGAACTAGAGTCAAAGATCGAACAACTGAAACTAGAAAATGCTAAAACTAATGCAATACATAACATTGACTTAAGTCAATACCAGTACGCACTAGATTTATACCACCAGCATATAGATTGTTTAGAGCGTTATATTCAAGGTGACAATGAGCTGAAGTCAGAAATACGACACATAGTTTCTACTCTAGTGGATCGAATTACCGTAGATTCTAGATACATGATTCGTATCCAGTTTAAAGATAGTTCAACAAGCTATTACATGTTGCTTCGTAGACGGGATAATAAAAAAGTCCACCAGCGTCATTACGCTCGAATACAAATAATTCCTGACAGCGACTATAGAGAACTGAAGAAGGTTTACCCTGAACTTCTCAGTGTCACATCAACTAAAACTCTAATAGCGTCACATACTGCGTATCTTGATGATGTGGTCAACCCAATACCTCTTGGAAACGTCTATATTAAACCTGATTGTAAACAAGAAACATTTTTTGATTTACTGACTGATGATGTATACGAATGGAAACGATCTGCCATGATGAATGCTGGTGCTACCACCACCCAATGGCAAGCCTACAAAGATGTCGATGTATCACTATACGGTTGGACTAAAGTTGAAGTTGAACTAACCACAAAATACTACACAAAAAGGCATACTGTACTAGTGCACAGGAACAAGGATCTAAATTTAGCTTCAGCGTCTATAATGCTTGGAGTATCTAGAATAAAAATCAAATAAAAAAGGCTGTCATTAGACAGCCTTTTTCACATGCAACTGGAGCTAGGAACAAGATCAGGTTCGGTGATATTGCTTTAGTATTTTAACCCAAGTAACTAGGCCCCTTGCTCTTCTCTTAATTGTACCTCTATGAAGCCCTTTAACACATTCACGGATAAAAGCTTCTGCTGTATTTTCATCTAAATCACATAGGTTTTTCACTTGAGCCCATTTCATCCAAGCCCAACCAAAATCACTAGATTCAAATCTAAGTGCAAGATATTCATACTTTGATTCTTCGCACTCTCTTTGTAATAAAAACTCACCAGCAGAAGTTAGTGTCAAGTTTTTATTAAGTAATCCTAAACACTGTGCAGCATGTGTGTAATACGAGACTTGTCTCCTTGTAGTCAAGCCTTCCAACTGTTCGTGAGTCAGTTGGCTTCTATCTGATAGTAAATGTACAACTTCAATAATACGCTCTAACTTGTTAGCTTGAGGAACCTTATTCGAATCAATAATTATGAGTGTCATTTCTTGTAATTTTTTAATTACAGGCAGTAACTTACTTGAAGAAAGTACCAGTGGCTCCTCTAAGAATTCAGATGTTTTAGGTTTCATAGTCAACTCTAAACTATGAAGCTCGACTATATCCAATAAGTTCTTCAGTCGATAAGGATCTAACTCAATCTTCTCTAACTGTTCTTCTATTGTATTAACATCTGACAGAAGCGACCCCAGTAGTGATATTGCAACATTGGCACGTTCTTTATCACTAGCACCAAGTTTCACATCAAAAGAGCCATAACTTGCTGTTAATGGAAATAATGCAGGCTCTCTTCTGGAACCGTCTTTCATCAAATCTTTTACAATATCTCCAAATGCATCCAATATCTTTGAAATGACAGAGTCTGTAGGAGTATTTGTTTTACCGTTGTTTTTAGCAATCCTTAAGTTGAAATCCCATCTTGATTCAGGAGCGATAGATTGTATTTCCTCAGAGTCAAACGTGAAGCACTCAGGTGGAAAGTTAACTGAATTAGAATTTCTCTCATCTATAGAATCAAAATTTGTCTTCTGCTCTGCATAAACCGTCATCACTTTTAAACGCTTTGAGTTTAAAAAGACACTATGAACCGATTTTTCATGACGAAGTAATTCATCTAGTCCCGAGTGTGAAATAGGTAAATAAAGCCACTTTGTACAAGCTCCTTCATCATAATCACCGCTCCAATAAACTAGATAGAGGTGTTCTAATTCATCTTTAACCGAAAAACATTTTGGTCCGAAAAAATCATCATAGATTTCGAAAAACCGCAAACGTCCTAGCTCTGTATCAGTCGGTAAAACTTTCATGATTCTTCCACCTCATTAATAAAGTGCTTATGAGGCTCTGCTCCTACTTGTTTCCACAGTGTAACGTGACCATCTCGTGCTTGAACTTTAGGTATTACACCGAATTCAGGAATGAGAACACCTGATACAATTTTTTTAAGACCAAACTGTTCTTTAGCTGGGTACTTAGCCTTAACATACTTAGCAGCTTCAACAGTAGACCAAAATGAAACACCATACGACTGAAGACGTTTTTTCTCTGTATTGTATGTGTATTCTGGCTTCTCATCACGATGACGCTTAAAGTCACTGTCCTTAGGAGGTACGCAATCAACTAAACGACATACTTCCCCACTTGCCGATACTACATCTTGATTTTCTTGCAGACGTTTAGGAAAGTCTACGGGCCATTGATACATAATTTGATTATCGTTCATTGAGAATTCTTTACTTACTAACCTCTTACAGTGAAGAGGAATCCAACATTACGCTAAGCAAATGATATCATATTTGGTATAATCAGTTACAAATCAAACTTCTACATATGAGCGTATCGCTCACATTTATCTACGATAAGGTCTAAATTTTGAGCGAACCTACTGACAACTCTAGCAAACAACCTTCGTACGCATTCGTTGTTCCTATCTATATTTTTATTTACACCATAGCTGCAATTTGGTTGCTCATTGGTGGTTGGGTTAACAATTTTTCTGTAATCTCAGGTCTGTGGGGGACAAACATAACATTACCACCTCACGTACAAAGTTTGTTCTTTACAATGATTGGGGCTTTGTTAGGTTGCTCAATTTTAGGCATAACATCATTTCATCGCTATGTTGCTATCGAAAAGAGTTTTGACAGAGACCATCTTTGGGGATTTTTATTAGCTCCACTACTTGCTGTTGTTGTTGGGCTATTAATCTTTGCATTGTTACAAAGTGGTCTAGTTGTACTAACAAATCAAGCTACTTCTTCAACTTTAAATACACCATCAGTGACTGCAACATTTGGCTATTTAGCTATCGGTGGCGTTGCAGGCTATAACTGGGATGTATTCGTAAAAAAACTCCAAGAATTATCTGCTAATGTTATGAATACTGGGAAAAATTCAGAGAAAACTGAAACACCTACGGATGGATCAGCGTCTACGACTTCAACAAACACAGATATTGCAAAGGTAGAGGCCAAACCACTAAGTTCTTAAACTTTTCAAAGTGTAGCACATTTCACGAATACTGTATTAATATACAGTTAAATTTGTAAGGCAGTATTAGCAGGGAGGTATTTCACCATCTCTCTGCGTTCCAAAGCTTGTGAACTATGAATAACTAATGCGAATCAAGTTCTTTATAAAACCAATGGTTAGAAGCTCAGATAACCCAACATCAAGGCTCACTCTAGTCCCTTTTCGTGTCATTGCAGTAAAGCTAAAACGCTTAAGGTTCTCATGACCACTTACCTTATCAGGTTCAATGATATCCAAATCAACTTCATTGAATATATTTTGAATATCAGTCAAGCTTGCTTCAGCTATCAGCTTATCTAGTGCTTCGTCTTTCATAAATGTTTTGAATGTCTTCATAGGTTGTAATTCTCCGATTTCTTTTAACTTATCTTTATCTTGCTTAATCAAATCTACGAACTCATTTGGTTCGTATGTCTTAAAATTTCTTTTTGGAAATATCACTATTGCATCATCCAACTTCGGTCTTGATTGTATAAACTATAACGGTCTTCATCCGTTTCTAAGCCGTGATATTCTCTAGCGTATAGATCGAATGCTTCTTCATTCCACTCTTCATAGCTCGTGTCATTCGAATCTTCCCACCACTTCCCTTTGGTGTAATACCCATCACAATCATCGAATCGAGCACAGCTTTGTCTAAATTCATGCTGTTTTGGATGGACAAACATTTCAATTGCATCAATGGATTCCATTCCTTGCTGTTGGAACCCTACTTTTTTCTTAATCTTGCTTATAAAGCCCATAATTTATCCTCTAAAATTCATTAACTGGTTAAATTGAGTCGCAACTTCGTAAATGCTTGGTGCGTGACCATCTTGATAACCGTGATAGTAATCTTCACCCCACCCACCATTTTTAATGACAATAGGGATATCTAGATCATCAGGTTCATACACTTCTAGGTGTGACGTGTCTTCCATCCACACAGAATGGAATAACTGATCGTTTAGACCTATTGAATGCATCATGACGCTCATCACGTAGTCATCATGTCCATCACTTGCTCGATAGACCTGTTTTTTTATATCGAAACAGAAACGCATCAACTCTCTGAACAAATCAGGTGAGTTAATAACCATTTCTTGTTCTTCAAATAGATTTTTGATTAAGTTGCAGCCATGTTTACGGTCTGCTTTGACTAACTTAATTCCTTGATAACTCGCACCTTGCTTTACATAGATGTTGCGATAACTCTCGTTAGTTTCTAGGTATTTGATAACTTCCCCTCCAGCAGGAATGTTGACTTCAACGAATACAAACGCATTGTTATAGTGCTTGGCTAAGGTTCCTGCTATCTCTGCGGTTTCGCTTGGGTAAACACTTGGATCCGAGAATGTAGCGACCAATTCAACTGGGGTAACAGATTGGTCAATGACAGTTATAACCGTTGAGTCAATCCCTACGTTCTCCGCAGGATCAATTCCTATGGTGTAACGGTGACCAATCACTGGGTAAGAGTATTCTTTGAACTTGACAAGCTGACCTGACTTTAGGGTCACGCCGTTTTGTTCTGGTTTATCTTGAATTATTGCGTTATCAAAAACATAACTATCAACTATGCACTGATTGCTTGTTAGGAAAGATGTTTCGTGTTCTTGTTCAAACGCAATACGTCCGATGGTCGCAATTTCATTCGTTTTAAAGTGCTCGCCAAAATCCAGCAAACCAGATTCGTCTGAGTACAGTCTGTCTTGGTTTATTCTCCAATCACCTTGGAACGTCTTAAAACTGTTCACGCCTGCAAGTGCGTTATCCCATAATTGTTTGAAAACATTGTCGCCATTGGGTGTAGAACAAACTATGATTGAGCTTCGTTTTCCTGAACTAACAACAGGTCTAATCGCTTTGTTCCAAGTGGTTTCTAGATCTTCAAAGTGGGCGAACTCGTCAACGAATACTTTTGCGTAACTATCACCACGAAGTGCATTCTTACCTCCCTGTCTGGCTACAATCTTTGCACCATGAGCAAAGTGCATGACTTCATCCGTTAGCTTTGTTGGTGACGGTTGCAACCAATCGGGTAACATCTCCAACGCTTCTTTCGTTCGGTCAAAGATTTCGAGTGCTGATGCTTTTGTGAAACTTACGATTGCTGCGGGTTTGTCGTTGAAGCAAATGAAGTGTGCTAGATGGATTGCAGCAAGCGTGGACTTACCCAATTGACGACTTAACATGATGATCGAATTTCGGTTCGAGTCTAAATGTTTAAGTAAATCAACCTGATAATTTCGAATTGGTACAACAATCTGACCGTGGTCGATGTTAGTAATAGAGCAATACTTAGCAAAATGTAGAATGTCATCCCTACACTTGACGTACTCTTCTAAATGACGTTGTGTGTAAAGTGCTCTGGAATCTTCACCACGGAATACCCTTGATAAAGAATGACGTTTACCGAATTGACCATCTTCATCTTTACACCATAGGGACAAAGGATCGGTGTTAAAAATCGCTTTCTTAATCTCTTTCCATTCTTCGAACTCTTCAAATGTTGGTGGTAGTTCGTCGTCAGTAAGAAACTCCATCTTTCTAGGCTTGAACTCGAACTGAGGATTTAACATCATCAGTTCTTTGTGGTTGAAGTACTTGTTACCGCCGCCAGCATCAACACCCAATGAATCCACGTCTACTTTGTGGGTGAATACTGATTTAATTGATTTAGGCATCGGATGACTCCAACGCTTTGAGGTTCGCTCTGATATAGCGAACCATTCGATCTGATATCTGGTACTTACGTGCTATGTCGCATGGACGAAAACCTTGTCTCAAATCTTCGTAGACCTCTTCATGATCTACGGTGCGTCTCATTGGTCGTGCTTTACTTCCCGCTGAGACTTTAATTCTTTTCTTCGCCATAAAATCCTCAATAAGTTTTAGTCGACTTCTTGAGTTATTTATGGGTTTTAGTTTCCGCTAATTTCCTTACATTTCCGAAGTTTTACCGTATGGAGAAAAGGGTTCGGACGTTTATTGAACGTCGTCGATTTAATGCATTCATTTATCACACTATCAATTGGGTATGCCCTATCGGGAACCTGAAAACAAATGATAGACCCCTATCACTTTGGTTATTTACATACCCATACGATAGGATTATCATTAGCCTTATCAAATTAGACCCAAACGATAGGATTTAGAAATGGCAATTCGTGTTTATCTTCGTGCATCAACTAAAGAGCAAAATGCAGAACGTGCAAAGGAAACGATGGTTAGCTTTTTGGGTGGTAAACACCTAAAAGCTGAACACTTCTATGTTGAAAATGAAAGTGGTGCAAAACTGGATCGACCTGTATTGATGCAGCTACTAGAAGACAGTACGAAAGGTGACACGATTCTAATCGAACAAGTTGATCGCCTATCACGTTTGACTAAAGAAGATTGGGAAACGCTTAAAGACGTTATCAAAGGTAAAGGCGTAAACATTGTTGCTGTTGATCTTCCAACTTCACACGCAGCGTTGACAGTTGCAGAGGGTGACGACATCACTCAAATCATCATGCAAGCAGTTAACAGCATGTTTCTGGATATGTTCGCAGCATTTGCACGTAAAGACTATGAAGACCGTAAACGTCGCCAAGCTGAAGGTATAGCAATTGCTAAAGCTGAGGGTATCTACAAAGGTCGCCCACAAAGTGAAAAGACAATTGCTAAATGCAAAGCTGCACTAAAGGACGTAGAGAAAGGGTTTACTAAAGAAAAGGCAGCAAAAGCAAACGGAGTTGGTGTTGCTACGCTTTACCGCTACATCAAAGAGAACAAGTAGCATAGAGAAAAGTTCTTCGCTCACTGACGAAAAGGATCTTTACGTTTAACTTTGAGCACAATCAAGAAGTACTAAAAATAATGAAGACACCCTTAATTATGAAGTTGTATCTATATAAAATTTAGTTGATTATATGTGTCACGTTTAATGTGTCCACTGTGGAATATATGACTGAGATAGAACAGATTTTAAAACATCAACTTGATACCAATTACTTTGATGATAAACAACCAGATTTTATTGAGGGCCTAGCTCAACGAGCTGTAGATAACACCTATGCATCTCTAAGTACCGCACAACAGCGAGTTTTAGAACCTCATTTGTCCCAAACTTGTGACGGCGTCACAGATCCAGGTGGGTATCATAACAATTGCTCTACAACTCTTGAGGCGGCAGAGCTAGCAGAGGCTTATGAGCAAGAATCTTATAGAGACGCACTCCTTTGCCAAAATTGTATTGATGAAACTGAAGAACATGAAGCTGCATGGGAACGCTTTAGTCGAGATTAGTTTCAACCTACTACAACTAAAGAAAATGGTGAACAACAGGTCACCATTTTTTACTTATCTAAATGCATCTTCTATGTAAATGCAATTCAGCACACTACGAACTTCTTCAGGTAGATTATATGGTTGAAATTCACCATAAAAATCAAGATTCATATAGTCAGCAATCGCATCTAAGATAATCTCTTCTGCTGCGTTACGATAATCCTGATACTCATCTAAAACATCCATCATATCTAGGTCGTCACTAGCTTTCTTAATCAATTTGCCACGCATATAGAATCCAGAATGTTTCAATGCGTTGTATACAGCTCTGTCAGTTCTACGTGTTCGCTTCCTAATTTTACTTTTTTCTTTTTCAGTTATAGAGATAGCTCCCCACTGAATTACCAACCGATTGTTAATAATTTCAGATTTAGCCTCACGTAATTTAATAATGCGCTCTGCACGTTCATGTGCTTGGGTTGCCTTCCCTTGTTCTTCTAACAATGGTTCACAAATGTACATCGCAGATCCGGCAAGTAAAATTGCTTGGATATAGTCAAAATCGTTTTGCGCTTCAACGTAAGATTTAGCAGCACGGTAAAGCATGTGTGGAGCAATTTCGAGTTTGTTCATAACTATTCTCTGAATAAAAAAGGGTGACTGAATAGTCACCCTTTACATTCTCATTTGCCGTCTAGCTTTTTAGATAATGCCTTACTGTGCTTTGCATTTTTTAGCTTCATCACGAAATTAACACTTGTTGCAATTACCATATAGATACAAAACAGTTGTACATAGGTTAGCGCAAGCAAGAACCAAAGCCCCACAAAACTAAACACATTAGGATGTATTGCAAACATGCTAGTTTTCACAATGAAAACTTGTAACGACGTTCCTAATACAAGTAAGCCCATCGTCGCAGCAGATAGCACAATCACACCAACAAGTAACTTGACCGTCAATTCATCTTCGTCAGAAAATACCGCTACCACTTTACTAGGTTGAACGATACGTAGAATCACATTTGGATAAACATATGCAATCCATAAACCCATGATAGTAAAAATCATAGCTGACGTATTTTGTAGAATAGATATTAGGCTCTGTATTTCAGAAAACTTAATATCACCTCTAAAACAATAACTAACTGATGTGACGAGTAAAGCGACTATAAGATGCCAAACAACAAATTTTTGAATTGGCGACTTCATTTTTAATCACCCATTAACCGCTTCTTCTTGAGCATCTTCTTGCTCAAATGCAGCTAATAGATTATCACGTTTTAGCTCTAACGCATTGAACAATCTTTTGGTTGTATAGTGACCAGTATCATCAACACCACCACCTACCATGTCATTTACAACCAGAACATTTTTAACTACGAATTGGTTCAACCAACAAATCCCACCGACACCCTCTTTACGGAACCCCAAGTTACGCCAATCATCCAAGCCACCATCGTATTCATCATTGTAACTATCGAAGATCTTTCTTAACTCGTCTTCAGTGGGTTTCGCATCAATGTTGACTTCAATTTTTCGAGTCTGCTTCGTCACTTCACCAGAAACAAAAGGTAAACCTTTGAAGAAGCGAGTCCAATCATTTTCTTGAACATCTCGTGCCGCAATAACCTCACGCTTAACGAAGTGTGTAATGTCCCTAGCGATCTTTCCTAAGTCTGCTTGAGTCGTCAATTTGGTGTATTGTTTAGTTTCGCAACGGAACCATAATTTTTCGTTGTTATTGTCATCATCAGACTTAAAGTAAACAGATGTATAGTTACCTTGTCTACCATCCTTAACCTCTCGCACCTTACGCTTAATATTGCTATGCAACCACATGAAGTCACGAAAGAAACTATTCAGCATTAAGGTATCTGCAACTGAATTATGGAAACGGATAGATGCAAACACCTTTTTATCTGGCACAAACCAATAGTACGCAGCTTCACCCCAGATAACTTTTGCGTCATCTTCTGCCGCATCATCAGCGTTATACAAGCGGTTATCATCGAGCTTCGAATCAGCACGGATACCATAGACTCCATTACCTTGACCAATAGCACGCCATAGAACAATCATATAGTCCCCAGTCAACGGGTCACGTTCTATGGCTTTTAGATACACTTTCTTTCTATGTGAATAACCTGGAGTTTCATCATCCCATAGAAGAGTATCCTCTAGTGAGATGCGGTCTTGAAACCACTCATGCAAAGATTCGAGCATGTCGCCCATGCTTAGATCTTCACAGTAATCATCTTCTCTATAACGATAAAATCCGAGTTTTTTGTATTTAAAAAAGGAAACAACCCCTGTACTCATTCAATAGGCTCCTAATGCTACGATTTGCTTATTGAAGCATAAAAAACTGTTATTTCAAAATAAGTTAGCTTGCACGCTAATGACAAATAAATCACTTAAGATCTTCTGCTAAACGTTATTGCTTTTATTTGTGACACTGTTAATTGAGGTGACTTGCTTTAGGTGCGTATCTTCGAGGGTCAATATCAAGTCGCTTTAAGTCAAACGGTCTTAGTCTACTTTCTTCTAATAGCTCGATTTGATTCCTGAAAAGTTGCATTTTACGATGATGGTCAACAATTAATGGTTTTTCTTTTAAAACGATAGCGTAGCAAACAGACATAACCATTGAACCGAACTCGATTAACTGCTCATCCGTAAAGTCTTTCATGTACCGATTTTTACGGTACTGATCTTCAATCCACTCTTGACCTCTCAAGGGTTCTTTCGCTTGTGGTTGCTCAATCTTTTCAACGTCAAATTGACCGTTGTTATGTACCGCATGGTTACAATTACTATAATGAGAATATTTCTCAATAATGTCACTAAGTGCTTTCTCTGCTATTTGAGTTGTTTCTGTATCTTCTAAATTATCATTTACAACATGGTAAACTGGTATAAATGTACCACTATTATTAGTATTTGTTACTTTGTGGGTATCTTGCATCAAGATGACATTGTGGAGGTGAGGAAATCTAAGTTCGCTTGTTGAGTTCATTGACTTTGAACCCAACATATCAGCAAGATACTTCACTAACACATCAGGTTCGAAAAACTCAGCAAGTTCGTTAATTATAATGAGTGTCCCTGCTGTATTAGGGTTCATTTTTAGGTGCTCAATAGTCGAGATTACTTGCTTGTTAGCTTTGCGCATAATGCTTTCAATCTGACGAAATGCTTTTTGCTCGAACTTACGGATGATCCGATTGCCATCAGGTAGCAAGCTCACAACACGGCGAAAATTAAGTTCACCATAAATGGCGGGAAAGTCAGGACGCTTCATTATGTCATGGAAATAGTTTTCCATTTTCTCTTTGGGGTCATCTTTCAGGGTCTTAAGCTCAATAACCATAACATCTCGGATCGCATAGTCCCCAATTTTAATACCATCAGGTATCTTTTCAGGTATCTCATCTAAGTCCTCAATAGCTTCGTATTGGGTCATAAACGATTTGAAGTTTTCTTCATTAGAAAAAGCAATCTTTTTATTCGTCATTCAGTTTCTCACGCTACTGTAATACACCACCGATGTGCATCTGATTGCGCTATTTTACATTGAACGTTGGTGAAATGGTAATCCACCAATTTATCAAGTAATAACTTGATATCGGTAGCTTGCACCAACGTGTTTTCCTTGAATCGTTTCTCACCAAAGTCAACTGCTCCCCGCTCGTTTTTTTACAAACATAATTTGTCCGTCCCCCGCTCGTTTTTACAAAAAATGGTTTAGCTTTCTATATAAACCAACCCATTTTTCATTTTGTTGATCGGGGGACGGACAAATTAAAATGTCACGTCGGATAAGTCATAACTCGCTGCTAGCCTTTCTTTAACTTCAGCACGTTTAGCTGCCTTGCGTATACGCTCTTTCTCTTTCTGTTCTGGGGTAGCTTCAGCACGTTTAGCTTTCTTTCTCAATCGGTCACGCTCTTTACGTTCTTCAGTTGTATCACGTTTCTTGTCATAACCACGACGATTAGCTTTCACCTCTTCATCATGTGCCAACGCTTCAGCTTCAATCGCATAGGTGCGTTTTAGGTCTTCGATCTCCCCACCCTCAAATTCTGGTCGATCATGTCCACCACTGGTAACAGCTTTGAAGTATGCATTCGGTAATAATTCATATTCATGCGGTACAACAATCGTTTTACCCTTTGAATCTTTCTTACCTTGCTTGGCTTCGATATACGCTTTACGTTCATCAGGTGACATACTTTTCACTTTGACCTGTTCTAGATCTACTCGGTCATAGAACATCTCGACCAGTCGTAGCGCATCACTTTTACTTGGAGCCATTGTCACCGTACCATTTTTGTTTGTGTAACCGATCATCGAAAACGTATCAGTAGCACCGTTGGTCATGACTGCATGTGCTTGCTTCATAGCTTCATATGTCGCATTCTTCAGATCTGGTAATGTACCCTTTGCAGTATTAGATAAACTTTCCCTAGCAACAATTGCCAATACCTTTGCGAACTTCATAGGTGTGTCATTGGTCAACGTTAATGTCGTGTCGATGTAACTTGGGTCATGGATCATCGTCTCAGCAATACCCGTACACAAAGACTTATAACCAGCTTTACATGCTTTTGAAATACCATTGGACTTAGCCCACCATTCGGTAGGTAAACCACGAAGTTCACGGGTGAACTCAATGTAATCGAACTTTCTATACGCATCATGCAACTTCGAACGTTTAATGAAGTAGAAATGTTCAACCAGTGGGTACAACGCATTGTATTCATCATGACTCAAAGGTTTCTTATGTTCTGCTTCATGACGCTTTGAGTAACGTTTGAACCCTTTATCGAAACCAGCTTTACACGATGCAGACCATTTAACGGCTGTGGTTGGTGACAGTTCGTCACGGTCTTCAGGGTTCAATACTTCGTCACGGATATCTACTGGTGACAACTTCAACATGTTCTTATTGTCGGCAGAAACTAGATCACTTGCTATGCTTGCAGGTTGTAAGTTGGTACTGGTTGCAGCTTCAAAATCGGAATAGGTCATGAACAAATCATATGAAAATCGCTTCATGAACTCTTTGTTGCTGTGTATGTTGGTTAAGTATTCGTCTATAACGTCTTGAGTTAATTCAAAACATTTTCCATCGTTATTCGAATCTGGGTATGCAAATTCACGAAATGCAATGTACCTAATCGGATCACGCTCCAACTGCTTAAACCACTTCAACGCAGCCAAATTATCAATTGTACCGATGACAAAACGATGGCTCCCATCATCGTTTTGTTTGATGTACTCCCCGATCCCCTCAAAGGTTTTCTTCTCGACTTCGCCTAATAATTCAACACCCTTTTCATTCACGTATACTTTAGTTGTCTGTAGTGCCTCGAATGCATCTTCATACGCTTTCTTAATCGAATAATAACACCTCGGTTTTAACATCTGGTCTTTAGCCATGTTAGTAAAGATGTACGTGTCATTATCGGCTATACCTTCACTTTGCGTCTTATTCCTTAAGCGTCCAGCACTTTGAGTTACTGCTAATGGGTTAATTGTTACATCTGTTGCAATAACACCTTGACGCTTATTCTCATACAAGTTGATCCCTGCACTGATTGCTACAGTTCCAGTAAGAAAATCAAAGTTTGTAGTTTTGCCAGTCTTAATTAATTGGTTAGCATCGTTCTTCATTGTTTTACCAATGGTTGAACTTGAATACTTCGATAATGCTTGGACGACTGCGGAGCTAACACCGTCTAATTTCTTACTAATGTAAACGGATTCGATTTCCTCTTGGTTGTTCTTGATGTAGAACGGTAGCTTTTCTTGCTCGATACTTCGATCAATGAAGTCATGGACGATTGACCGTGTTAGTTCACCCTCAACCACATAATACTTTCTGATCACCTTCGCTTCAGGGTCTTCATTTCGGTAACAATTCACCGTGTTGTCTAAACAGTGTCTGAAGATGTTGAAGGGGGTTGGTGTCGCTGTCATGCCAATGACTATGTGATCTTGATACAACTTGCTGACGCTTCGATGGTACTCCACCATGTGGTTGTAGCATGAACGAAAATGCATGTCAGCTTCGTGCATTTCGTCATAAATGAATACGCATTTAGGTGGTAATTTGTCGTCTTTAGCCAACTTATAAACCGCATCACATGACGCTACGATCAAACCATCAGAATCTTCAATTATGTCCTGCCTGTTACCGAATAGCTTCAGGACTTTTGTTGAATCTTTCCCTTGTTCCAAATCCTCTTTGCTTTGTACTGCAAGGTTGTTTCGATTCGGGATTAAGATCAGTGTGTAACCTAGTAATTTCCAGTGATAAAACAGTCCTTTGATTAGTCGTGTTTTACCTAGTGACATTTCACCATATAGGTTTAAGAATTTACCTTTCTTTAAGATGTTGAAGATGTCACCTAGTTTACTGGATAGGTGTTGTTGCTTGGTTAACTCTAGGTTTTCTATGTGCTTTGATGCACGGATAAAAATTGGAGCTAATTGTTGCCCAATCTTTGGTTGCAAGGTGTTTATCATTATTGTTATGCCTTGTTATTCAGGAAAGACAGTGCGCTTTCCATGCTCTTTGATACTTTGATGTCTTCGATATTTGGTTTATTTGACGGTTTAGTCCAACCGTATTTCTTTGCTAAATGCACGATAGTTCCAGCTTTTACAGCATCGTGTGAAAACGACGGAGTGAAACTAACCAGTTCGCCACGGGTTAACGTTGTGTGATCTGATAAGTAACCCAAATGTTCATTAACGAATGCTTGGCATACTTGAACCCAATCACCACGATCACGGTTTTGACTAAAGAAAAACTTTGCAGCGGTCATCACCAGTTGATGTTGTCGCTTAACATCGATCCCTTTTAACTCTAGGTCTTTGAGTTTCGCAGCACGTTTCTTTTCAACTTCAACTTTGCAATGTTCATAGTAAAGCTCGTCACCTGCTTCAATACCTGCAACACCGTCGTCAATTAGCTTCTGTATGAACGTACACGGGGCTTTTAGGACTTTATGTAGTGGTAGGGGTTTACCATCTGCAAAACGCCATTCAAAGTTATCTGCGTTGGTATTTGCACGGTATGAATAGCGGTTGGCATCGTGTGAACTCTTATCAAGTGGAATATCTTCACCGAGAATCTTTTGGATGTAAGCAAAGCACCGTACTTTGTTGTGTTCCCAGATCTTTTTCTGGACATTAGTTGCTAGTGGGATTGGTTGTGCAAGTGGGATTAAAACTTTCAAACGTGGACATGCTGGTAGTATTTCACCGCTAGGCTTTTTCTTTTCACGTTTGTTGTTAACGCTGGTGGATATTGCATGTGCAATACCATGTCGGTTAAAGCATCGGTGCACGTGGTCGATCAAGTCTGCGCCATGACGTGTAGGATCATCGATGTCCACGTAGTAACACCATGTTTCTGTTATTGCGTCTTTGCCTTTTCGACCTGTTGAACTAATTCCACACATCAGGTCATTTGATACGACCAATTTTAAATTGTTCTCAGTCCACGGTATTGTTTTGGTCACCCATGTATCATGGTACTGGATGCAAACTTGGTCTTTTTCGATCCATCTATCTTTTGATGATTCGACGTTAATTGAAAGGTTGATGCTTAGTGTCATGTTATTATTCCATATTGACACCCTCACATAATATTATTCTCACTGGGCTTGTTGTTATTGGTTATAAATTAGGCGCAGAACGTTATCTGCGATCTCTTCGTTGGTCGGTGCTCTCCAACCTGCTTTCTTTGCTTGGCGACATACGTGTTCTTTGCTTTGACGAATGTTTCTAGCACATACAGTTAAACCATATTTTTCATAAATTTCTTTTTGAGTCATGATCTTTACTCCTTTTGGTTGTTATCAACGCTCATTGATTATTTAGGTGAAAGAAAACGGGGTAACCACTCCCCGTTCTCAATGTTGGTGGTAACAACTCCACCTTGACACCTTGCAATGTTATTTATTCTAATGCTGTATTTCGTATGTTAATGATCCGATTGAACGGTAATGATTCATGCAGCGTTAAACCGCTGCACCTTTGAATCTGGACGTTTCCAGCCATGAACCTTTGTAAGGTAGCTAACACGCTTTTTCATCTAAACCTATTGCCATCTCTGCATAAGTACCACCCAGATCTTCAAAGATGACCTTGATCATGTCATTGGTTATTTCGTATTTATCAGGGATTACTAAAATTGGAGGGAAACAAACTCCAATAAAGGGTTTGTTCATAGTATTCAATCGTTTTGGAATTGTTAGTTAACAGAACGTCAACTTCATAATCAGAATAGTCACCGTTGGCTCCCACCAACATTTACATTTTACCACGTAGAAACCCAGAATAAACATTATTTGCAACTTTCTTGGAAATAATTTTCAAACAAACTTTCTCTAAGATCTTATAGGTAGAAATCATCAAGAGAAGCCGTTTGCTTCCAATCCACATTGAACGATCATGGGTTAGCATCAACCGATGTGCTCCAGAAACAAGAAAACCCACACTAGGTGGGTTTTTTATTATCAACTGCCGTGTGCAATACAACTCAAATCCACTAAAGGTGCTCTAAAATTTTAGAACAACTTGTTTTAGCATCGCCAAACAGCATCTGCGTGTTCTCTTTGAAGAACAGTGGGTTTTGCACACCGGCGTAACCTGTGTTCATCGAACGCTTGAATACGATAACATTCTGAGCGTTCCAAACTTCAAGTACTGGCATACCAGCAATTGGGCTGTTTGGATCTTCAAGTGCTGCAGGGTTTACGGTGTCATTCGCACCAATTACCAATACAGTATCTGTCTCATCGAAGTCATCGTTGATTTCGTCCATTTCTAGAACGATATCGTAAGGCACTTTCGCTTCAGCAAGCAGTACGTTCATGTGACCCGGTAACCTACCAGCAACTGGGTGGATACCAAATCGAACATTAATGCCCTGCGCTCGTAGCTTCTCAGTGATTTCATGCACTGGGTATTGTGCTTGAGCTACTGCCATGCCGTATCCAGGAGTGATGATTACTGACTTAGAGTTTTTCAGCATATCAGCCACATCTTCAGCTGATGTTTCGCGGTGTTCACCTTGCTCTTCATCGCCATCAGACACAACCACTTCTTGGCCGAATCCACCAGCAATAACGCTGATGAAAGAGCGGTTCATCGCCTTACACATAATGTAAGACAGAATCGCACCCGACGAACCAACCAATGCACCAGTTACGATAAGCAGATCGTTTGCAAGCATGAAACCTGCCGCTGCTGCTGCCCAACCAGAGTACGAGTTCAGCATAGAGACAACTACTGGCATATCTGCACCGCCAATCGATGCCACTAGGTGGTAACCGAATGCGAATGCGATAAGTGTCATCACCATTAGTGCGAACATGCTGCCGTCTGCTTTAACGAACATGATCATCAGCAGTGTAGAAACTACGATAGCCGCTAGATTCCACTTGTGCTTATGAGGGATGTTCAATGCAGACGAAGAGATAACGCCACGAAGCTTACCAAACGCAACAATAGAACCCGTGAACGTCACCGCACCGATAAACACGCCAAGGAACACTTCCACTAGATGGATAACGTGCTCTGCATGAATATCTGCAGGGTTAATAGAAACAGCAGCAGGTGGATCGATGTAGCTGTTGTAACCTACAAGTACTGCAGCCATACCTACGAAGCTGTGCAGAATTGCAACCAGCTCTGGCATTTCAGTCATTTCTACTTTTCTTGCGTAGTGGATACCAATACCACCACCGATCACCATAGCAATGATGATCCACACAATACCAGCAGAGTGAGGGCCAAAGATCGTTGCGATCAACGCGATTGCCATACCCGTGATACCGTAATAGTTACCTGCACGCGCAGATTCCTGTTTCGATAACCCAGCCAAGCTCATAATAAAAAATACAGCAGCAACAATATAAGCTGCTTGTACTAATCCTTCAGACATCTGTTACTCCTTAGTCTTTACGGAACATTTCAAGCATACGTTTGGTCACGGTAAAGCCACCAAAGATATTGATACTTGCAATTAATACGGCAATAAATGATAAGAACGTGACGACGCCACTTCCTTGCCCGATCTGTAACAGTGCACCTACTACAATGATGCCTGAAATAGCGTTAGTCACGGACATCAAAGGCGTATGCAGAGAATGGCTTACATTCCAAACTACGTAATAACCCACCACACAAGCGAGAACAAAAACGGTAAAGTGAGATAAGAACGCAGCTGGAGCAACCGAAGCTACCCAAGCGAATGCACCAACAGCTACCGCCATACCCGCCGCTTTCTTAATCGGAGAAACAGGTTCTTCAACTTTAGGCTCTGGTTTGGCCGCTTTTGGCTTAGTTTGTTGTGGTTGAGCTGAAACTTGAATTGGTGGAGCTGGCCAAGTGACCTCGCCCTCTTTAACGACAGTAACACCACGCAGAACAACATCTTCAAAGTCGATATTGATGTTGCCATCTTTCTCTTTGCAAAGCAGTTTCAAAAGGTTAACTAGGTTCGTTGCATACAGTTGAGATGATTGAGTCGGCAGTCGACCAACCATATCAGTGTAACCAACCACCTTCACGCCATTAGCCGTTGTAATGACTTGATCCGCAACCGTGTATTCACAGTTACCGCCATTGGCCGCCGCAAGGTCTACAATCACACTACCTGCACTCATGCTGTCTACCATCTCTTTAGTAATCAGCTTCGGAGCCGGGCGACCTGGAATCAGCGCCGTAGTAATGATGATATCAACGTCTTTTGCTTGAGCTGCATAAAGCTCTTCCGCTTTCTTATTGAATGCTTCAGACATCTCTTTTGCGTAGCCGTCACCAGCACTGGTGTCTTCCTTGAAATCCACTTCCAAGAATTCAGCGCCCATCGACTCAACTTGTTCTTTAACTTCAGGACGAACATCGAATGAACGAACGATCGCACCTAAGCTACCCGCAGCGCCGATTGCCGCTAGTCCAGCAACACCAGCACCTGCAACCAGTACTTTTGCTGGTGGAACTTTACCCGCAGCCGTAATCTGGCCCGTGAAGAATCGACCAAACTCATGCGCCGCTTCAACAACAGCACGATAACCCGCGATGTTTGCCATAGAACTCAATGCATCTAACGCCTGAGCTCTTGAAATTCGTGGTACAGAATCCATCGCCATCACGTTGATGTTACGACTGGACAATTGTTCCATTAACTCTGGATTTTGAGCAGGCCAAATAAAGCTGACCAATGTTGCGCCATCTTTAAGAAGATCGATTTCATTTTTAGACTCGTCAACGATCGGAGCGTTAACTTTAAAGATAATATCGGATTTCCAAGCTTCATCTGCGGTGACAACTTTTGCTCCAGCTTGTTCATAAGCTGCATCTTCAAAACTTGCTAACGCACCTGCTTGTGATTCAACACAAACTTCAAATCCTAATTTTAGAAGCTGTTCTACCGATTTCGGCGAAGCAGCGACTCGCGTTTCACCTGCGAGCGTTTCTCTTGGTACACCAATTTGCATAGCTATTCCTTGACTATTGGCACGAATGACTTATTCGTTTGTATCTAACGACAACTAATACTTCAAGCGTTTTGTTCAAAGAACAGGAAAAGTTATTACTTATAACGATTTGGACGGAATTTGAGCGCTTCATTCGGATAAATGACGACCGTCTCGAACCAAGAGGTCAAACCACTTGCAAATAATCCTTTTAATAACAACTCACTAGCTGTTCTTTATCCATAAAACTAAAAAGAGCTTTCAGCATATACACTGAAAGCTCTCTAAATTATGACCAACATCAATTCTAACCCTAATTGGTTAGCTAAATATATTGTCGCCCATTTGGTCGATGAACATCTGCGATTTTTTGAGCATCAATTCATCGGCATCTTGTTTGTTTGAAACAACATCTGAACGAATAAAACGGTGAGTTTTGATTTCACCATCGAATTCTTTCTCGATTCGCCCAGCAACACGGTATTGACCAGATTCTGCAATGGCATCTTGATAGATATTGAAACCCTTATATTCGACTGGCTCAATCTCTACTTTTTGTTCGGTTTTTTCTTTGCCACCAAATAATCTAGAAAAGAATCCCACGTTTTTTTACTCCTTAAATGACCGTATTCACCCTAAACTATCATGACTGTTTACGGTTCAACAACGGCTTTTCATACCATTGCAATTCTACGTCATCGTCAAAATTGTGTTGACTAAATATAACAGGCACATTGTCGTCACGTTCACGTCTTCGATCGTCAATAATCATACTTTCTGCATTTTTGACCGCGATCTCACTATTGCGTTTATAGAGCACCAATTTGTCTTCTGGCAATGCTGACAGAAAATCGATATCAAAACGAATATAGATAGGTTTTAGCTGGCCCAAAGCCAAGCACGCGAGATCGGCCAACTGTTCGTTGGTATAACTAGACACATATTCCTCGGTAGCCAATACATGACCGACCAGAGTTTCCATATAGTTATGTACATCAACACTAATTTGCATACCACACCTCCATTTGTAGCGGTTTTTCTAGTCGCAGTCGTTTCTAAAGTCACTTGAAACCATGCAATTCCTAATAGCTTTCTATAACTCAGTTATAGGTTTTACTGTCCATAGTTGAAACTTAGGCATTATTTAATCTTACTCTGACTTCATTACAGATCTTCGTCGCTTAATGAAAAGGTCACTCAATGATAACTGATCATCAAGCCCTTTAAGTGACAGCGCCAACGTAAGAGCAGCAGAGCAGATTTTGTTAAGTATCTATAACGACTAATTAATTTCTCATATATACTGTGTAGTTCGTTCTAAGGTTAATAGCAACTCAAAATACATATAAAAATGATTGCACCAATAGCGACCTATGACTATGTTTTTGCTCTAATTTAGGCAAAAAGCTTGGCAATCGCTTGTTTAACCGTATCCTACGCATAGTATTAAATAATAAGATCATCAATATAGTTAGGCTCACCACATAAATGGCATCATCTTTTGTAACGTCGAGCATGTTTCGATTTTGCTTCCCTTTAGTCCTGTTAACAATTTTGCTCGTTGGTATGGACAACGTCATTCTCGTGACGGACTCAAATTTAGGGTTTGCTAGCAACCTCCCTTACATTTTATTGAGCGTTGCGGTTCTGCTATGCCATACGTTCAGACAAGGTCGAATGGCGATGGTATCGGTGACCATGCTTGTCGCTTATCTGATCATCCAAGTTCGCTTACAAACGCCTCTCAATACTGGCACAACGCTATTAGAGCTCTCGTTACTTGCGGCATTAGTACCTGTCACTTGCTTACTTGTTTATGCCTTCCCTGATAACGGCGTAAACTCAAAGTCGATGCTGCTCTACGCCATCGTTCTTGTTCTGTTTATGGTGTGGGCACAATTGATCGTCTCTCACTTCCATGCCGGCGGTTTTGAATCATGGAGTGATGGTCTTCTATTTATTGTCAGAGACTTCTCCAAACTGCCTTTTGTTTTAGTGCTGTATAGCCTTTGCTTGCTTGGCCTTACTGCCATTCTCGTGTTGGTGTATAACCGCTCTATCGATGTTGTGGTTTATAGCGCTATCCTGCTTTCTTCTTGTACGTTCATCTTCTTCGATATTCAGTACATCTCGAGCACCATGTTCTCGCTGTCAGGCACACTGATCATCGTCTATGTGATGTCTGCTAGTCATGATATGGCCTTTAACGACCAACTGACTAACATTCCCGGTCGACACGCCTTAGAAGTCGATATGAAGCACTTGGGGCGTAAGTATTCGATGGCGATGGTCGATATTGATCACTTTAAACAATTCAACGATACCTACGGACATGACATTGGCGACGATGTGTTAAAACTGGTGGCACGCATTCTGAGGGAAACCACAGGCGGCGCTAAAGCTTATCGCTATGGTGGAGAAGAGTTCACGATTATCTTCAAAGGAAAACATTCGGAACAAGTTAAAGAGCACCTTCAAGCTCTGATTTCCGAGGTTCAAAACTACGACATGACGATTCGGAATAGTCACGAGCGCCCTGACGATCATGAAGTGGGTATGAAAAAGCGTGGTAAGAACGGCAAACCATCAGAAGTAGTGAATGTGACGGTGAGTATTGGATTGTCTGATAGTACAACCACCAGACATCCTGAAGAGGTGTTGAAGCTTGCTGACCAAGCGCTGTATAAAGCTAAAGAAACCGGTCGAAACAAACTGTGTATTGATAGTTAACAATGGTTGATAGCGAAAGATATTGAGTGCTAGAGAACTAAATAACTTAAGGCATTAATAGCGAACAGCTTCAATAACTATCACTTCCAAGTTCAACGAGCCTCATTGATTTGAGGCCGTATAGCTCAACTGGAAAAAGAGAGCTTAATCTTGGTTGAAGAAGATAACCAAGCTGCCACCTTTTAAACTACTTCCGTAGTTAATCGTAAAACCTATTCCCACATTATCGACCCACTCATTAAACAGGTTTGGGTTAAGCAACCAGCCAACACTGCCCTCGTAGTAAGATGTGGTGCCCATAGAGGCCACAGTGTCACCGCCAATATCAATTCGTCTTATACTCGAGTACATCGATGTGATGTTCTTATCCCAACGTACGAGATCATAGAAAACCTTGGCTTCATTGGCAATATACCACCCTTCTGGGTGGCCGACATTGCCATTGTTCGCCTCGCCCCAGCCGATGCCATTAAAGTAATGCCAACTGGTACTCAATTTATACTTTCCCCAGTCATTCTTATCTTCGTACATCAGCTTGATTTTAGGCTCGATAATGTACGCCCAAGCATCAGTATTGAGATATACGCCATCCAGTTGGTCTTGAATAGGCTTTAGCAACGAAGCGCGATATTCATAATCATTGCGGTAGTAAGAGATGTGGTTACCGATTGCAGAACTGAAGCTCCAATATTCGTCTAACTGGGACACATTCGCGAATTCGACGTAGCCAGACACTACCGACTCTTTTTGAAAATCGTTTCTGTTTGCTGCCGCGTACTCGACATCGTTCTCGATTCGCAATGCAGACAAGCGTAGCGTCACCTCTTGATGGTTGTCTTCGATGTAACTTGGTAATTCAAATGTGTAAGGCAAACTCAGGGAGGTGATGTTTTGGCGACGACTTACCGAATCATTCGAACCGATGTCTTCATTGTCCAAACTAAACACTTTATTGGGGTCAAAGTTATTGATACCAAAAGTGAAAACATCGGTGTCGTTGAGCAATACACTGGTGGCAAAGCTCTGCTCTAGATCCTTTCGAAAAAGATCAGATAGCGTATTGGCATTAACAGTGGTCGCCAAAGCGGTAAAAAATAGAGGAACCGCAAGCGTCCAAGATGTGTTAGTCATAGAAAATGACTTCGAATGTGGCATTTCTTTTATCACTTAAAGTACTTCCTAGCTCAAACGCTATTAGAAGTATAAATTCAAATATCTAAAAGAGCTCGCCAACTAACGCGCAAGCTCCAAAATGTTACGTTGTACAAAGGTATTTCTACCACTTTGCTTCGCTTGATAAAGCGCTTGATCGACCTTTTCGTAAATAGACGCAATAGATTCGCCACCTTCTGGCACAAATGACAACACACCTTGTGACGCTGTCACTCTATCCGATACCGTTGAGTGTTCATGAGCGTAGTTCATCTCATGCAATGCCTCTTTAACTCGAGTCGCGTGTACCTTAGCGCCTTCACTGTCTGTATCGCTAAGAATCAGAACAAACTCTTCACCGCCATAACGACCTACAAATTCTCCCGCACGAACAAACAGCTGTTTCAAGGTATTAGCAAGCCCTTGTAAGCACTTATCCCCTTGAATATGACCATAATTATCGTTGTAAGGCTTAAAGAAGTCTACATCTAGAAGTATGACTGTCATGGATATATTACGTCTTCCGTGCCACGCTATGCTCTCTTCAAGCTTAGTATCCATATATCGACGGTTATACAATTTGGTCAGGCCATCTTCGTTGGCTTGTTGCTGCAGAAGGATGTTCAGTTCTTCGAGTTTGGCTGTGCTTTGTTTTAGCTCTCGTCTCATGTGCGCGATACGTTGCATCGCAATCAGCTTAGAATTCAAAACAACCTTGTTTACTGGCTTGATCAGGTAATCATCGCCACCAGCGTCAATCGCTTTTGCGATCATCTCAGGTTCTTCGTGACCACTAAGAAAGATGATGGGAACCCATTCTGGGAATCGGCTTCGAACCTCATTCGCCACTTCAAAACCATCCATATCAGGCATGCTGATATCAAGTAACACGAGTTCAGGATCAAAATCAGAATAAACACTCAGGGCTTCTTTTCCGCTACCGACAGCTTCTACAATATGACCCAGTTGCTTGAGTCGGATAGCAAGTTGCATCCTGTCTAGTTGAACGTCATCAACCAGCAATATGCGCATTGAAGATCCCTTTTCTATCATCACATCACCTTTATCTAGTGTTGAATATTCAAAGTAGCTCAAATTTGGGCTTAAATCATGCCCTAATCTCTATATTATATTGACTTTTTTACAGATCTTTTTAGCATTGTTTCTTTTTAAAGAGAAATACTATGTCAGACGCTACAAACAACGAACAACAAGAAATCGATTTAACCACCATCTCACCAGAACTTCGTCAAGTTATCGAATTTGATGGCGTACCAAAAGAGATGCACTTTATGGTTACTTCTATTCACGAAGTGTCTGAAGAAGCAGTACGCGAAGCTTGGGATAGTCTTCCAGCAAGCGCACAAAATGTTTTAGACAACTTCGAGCAGTTCCACGCTCTAATCTCAGTTAGCCAAGCTTTCGCTGGTGTTAACGTGATGGAAGAGTTCCCCACTCTTAAACTTCCAGAAGACATGTCTGACGAAGAAAAAGAAGAGTACCGTGCTCAACTGCTAGACCAAGTTCTACACAACTGTGTAAAAGACATGGTTAAACAAATCAAGAAAGCTCGTCGTGATGCAATCTTGAAGCGTGATTTCAAAGAAGTTTTTACTAAGTAAGTCGCTAGTCGCCTAAACTAGGCTAAGCGCTAACAGTACTACTTAGAATTAAGCCGCATGTTTCTTTAAACACGCGGCTTTTTTATATCCGCTATTTTCTGTTCGTCGATCGTTACGTCTGTATGTTCTTGTTGCTAATGTTCATATGATTCGACAAATCATATGCCTTAACACTCATATAGTGTGGCGCAAAACTGGCAGTTATACCGTATAAAAATGACGCATGTATCCATTCATGGAATCAAGACCGAATTTTCAGAACCTATAACAGGCAGTATCGCGACAATATCGAAAAGCAAACCTTCTCAGGTTTAATGCGTTACCGCGATATCTCTTTGAGCGACACTCACACCTTTAATTTGAGCGTAAACACGCTGCCCGATTTCTAGATTCAACTCATCCAGCGCCCACAAAGTAATGGTTGCCCATAGATAGCACCCAGACTCTAACTCTAGCTCGACAGCGACACTCTGCTTATTTGTGCCTTGCTGGTGCGTCTCTACACTTTTAATGGTCACTGGAAGGATGTTACGTATAGAAGTCCCTTTCGGCCGTTCTAGCGTGATAGAGACATCATTTGCCCTAACTTGCAGCCTCACTGTCGTACCAAGCTCACTCGATACTTTCTGAACCCATAACGACGTCGACTTTCCTAGCATCAGGCGAGACAGCGCATAATCGTCATTGTGTTCCGCTAATGTCGCTTCAAACAACGAGCTTTGCTCTGAGAAAGATTGCCAAGGTTGCATGGCTCTCGATGCCCAAACCTCTTCCGTCACACCCGACGAAATCACTTTGCCTTGGTCAATAATCACAAGGTGATTTGCCAAGCGTAAAATTTCATTGAGGCTATGAGTGACATAGATGATCGGGATTTGGACGGTTTCGGATAAGTTTTCCAGAAATGGCATCACTTCGCGCTTACGAGGCAAGTCGAGAGACGCTAAAGGCTCATCCATCAACAAAATGCTCGGCTTTGATAACAAAGCGCGGCCAATCGCCACACGTTGCTTCTCACCGCCAGACAAACGAGCTGGGTATCGGTCAAGCAATGAACCCAAAGACAACAGCGAGACTATTTGCTCAAAGTGCGCTTGATCGACGCTTTTCATACCGTATTTAAGGTTCGCTGCCACCTTCATATGTGGAAACAATCGCGACTCTTGGAACACATAACCGACGTTGCGTTTGTGAGTCGGCAAATTAATGCCATTTTCACTATCGAACAGTGTGGTTCCAGATACGCTGATCAGACCTTTATCGGGCTGTTTAAGGCCACTGATTGCATTGATAAGTGAGGTTTTACCCGCGCCAGAACGACCAAAAATTGCCGTAATGCCGCTACTTGGTAATTCCAAGTCGATATCAAAGAACGTTTCACCAAGTTGTTGTTGATATTGGAGGATCAAAGCACTCATGCATTGCCTCCCAAGCGTTGTGCTGACTTTTTGTTGAGCCACTCAGATAGCATCAATGAACCCAGCGCTATCACAATAGAAATGACACACAAACGCGCGGCTTCCATTTCAGCGCCAGGGGTTTCAATAAAGGTATACATAGCCAAAGGAATGGTTTGAGTTTCACCGGGAATATTTGAAACGAAGCTGATGGTCGCGCCAAACTCCCCTAGGCTTCTTGCGAATGAAAGCATGGTGCCGGTAATGACCCCTGGGATCATCAAGGGTAAAGTGATCGTGAAAAACACACGAAGAGGTGAAGCGCCTAATGTAGCAGCCGCCTCTTCAAGCTTACTGTCTACGGTTTCTAGGCTCAATCTAATAGAGCGAACCATCAGCGGCAACGCCACAACCACACAAGCGAGTGCCGCGCCCTTCCAGCTAAAGCTGAATACAATACCAAACACGTCATTGAGCCACGAACCTATGATACCTTGCCTGCCCATCATCACTAGCAGTAAATAGCCAATAACCACAGGTGGAAGTACCAAAGGTAAATGGACAATACTCTCAACAATGCTCTTACCTACAAATTGTTTCTTAGCAAGTAGCCATGCTAAGCCAATACCGATAGGGATAAGCCATAAGATTGCAAACCCAGCGACTTTTAAGCTCAGCATTAAGGCTTGGTATTCGTATTCCGATAAATACATCATTTAACGCACTTCAAATCCAAAACTGTTCAAGGTGTCTTTCGCTTTTTCGCTCTTTAGGAAAGTATAGAACTCTTCTGCCACAACTTTATCACTCAACTTCGCTACAGGGTAACGTATTGGTGTGTGCAGATCTGATGGGAAGGTCGACACTAGGTTTACTTCTTTAGAAAGCAACGCATCCGTTTTGTAGACAATGCCAAGCTTAGCTTCACTGCGCTCGACTAAGGCTAAGGCCATACGAACATTGTTACTTGGCGCCAATCGAGTTTTCACATCGTCCCATACACCTAACGTTTCTAACGCTTCTTTTGCATAGATACCAGCAGGAACCGACATGGTGTTACCCACTGCAAGCCTTTCATTAGTAAGCAGTTTAGCCCATTGTTCACCTTTTGATAGGTCTAACGTTACCGATGTCTCTTTAGGAGCAATCAGCACCAGTTCGTTTTCACATAGGTTTGTGACATTGTCACTATAAACCAATTTACGATCGACTAAATGCGTCATCCATTTCTCATTTGCCGAGATAAAAATGTCTGCTGGTGCTCCTCTTTCGATTTGTCGCACCAAAGACGACGTACTCGCGTACACAGGAATCACATCGACAGAATGGTCTTTCTCAAACTCTTCAACCAACAGATTAACCGCATTGGTCATCGACGATGCAGCGTAAACTCGTAGCTTTTCCGCAGCAAAAAGATGACTAGAACTCAATGCCGAAGTTAAAGCCATGGTTAAAAGGAAGACTCGCTTTTTCATTGTTATCACTTATCTATTGTTCGTTTAAGTTCTTTAGCTAACTTCTAAATGGCGGCTTAAGCTGTTAACTCTGGCCAAAGCAGATCAAGATTTAAGTACTCTTCGATGGCATCAGCGATTCGATTAATACCCAGCTCTTTAAGCTGTTCGTGGTCAATCGCGGTCACATCGTTGGCTCCTGCCCATTCGCAAATAAGCGACAACGCATCACTGTTGTCGAATACGCCATGCAAGTAAGTACCAAAAATCGAGTTATCTTGATTCACAGCGCCATCTAGGCTGCCAGATTCTAACTGAACCGGTAAGGCTGTTTCTTTGACATCAGTCCTACCTACGTGGATTTCATACCCTTTTACTTGTGCTGTTTTGCCATCCAGCGTCATGGTGCCGCGTACGTTGGTTAAGGTTTTCTGCTGTGTAAGGGTCGTTTCAGTATCCAGATACCCTAACCCTTCGCTGCTGCCGGGTTCCCCTTCAACGCCATCAGGATCGTGGATGATGTTACCTAACATTTGGTAGCCACCGCAGATACCCATCACTTTGCCGCCTAAGCGCAGGTGGCGTTGAATATCTTTATCCCAGCCTTGTTCTTTTAGGTAATCCAAATCTGCTCTTACCGACTTTGTACCCGGCAAGATAATTAAATCAGCATTGTTTACACGTTCGCCTTTACCGACATAACGTAAATCAATCGAAGGATTCAATCTTAACGCGTCAAAGTCTGTATGGTTGCTGATTCGGGTTAGCACTGGCACCGCCACCTTTAGCTTAGCTCCTCCGTAAGACTCTTGAGCAGAGGTAATGGCATCTTCCGCTTCTAAGTTAAAACCATGCAGATATGGCAAAACACCAATGACTGGCTTGCCGGTTTTTTCCTCTAGCCAATCTAGGCCAGATTGAAGCAGTGCGATATCGCCTCTAAAACGATTTATCACAAAGCCTTTTACACGAGCTTGTTCAGATTCAGACAATAGAGCTAATGTCCCGTAGAGATGCGCAAAAACGCCACCACGGTCAATATCAGCAACGATGATCACAGGGATGTCCGCTTTCTCAGCAAATCCCATGTTAGCGATATCATTTTCACGAAGATTGATTTCGGCTGGGCTCCCCGCACCTTCAATCATCACGCTTTCATATTCTTCAGAAAGTCGGTCAAACGAATCGATAACTGTATCCATCGCCACTTTCTTGTAATCATGATAACCCGTCGCTTCCATGTTGCTCAGCGCTCGGCCTTGCAAAATCACTTGCGCGCCGGTATCTGAGTTGGGCTTTAGCAATACAGGGTTCATGTGAACGGTTGGCTCTATATTACAAGCTTGCGCCTGAACCGCTTGAGCACGGCCAATTTCGCCACCATCTTTTGTCACAGCACTGTTCAACGCCATGTTTTGTGGCTTAAAAGGTGCCACTTTGATTCCTTTCCTTGCCAAAACACGGCATAAACCTGCCACCAAAACACTTTTTCCGGCATCTGACGTTGTCCCTTGAACCATAAGGGCACTTAATGGTGCTCGCATTTGTACTTAAATCCTTAATTTCTTAATTTTCAATTTATAGCTGTGGGCAATATTTCTCTGCGACCATCTTAACGTCATTGCCGAGTAGATGCTCAATAAAATGAATGGAAAATGAATGTGTTACTCACTCTGGATTCAACCCCAGTGTTGTTTAATAGCTCCATCGAAACGAAGCTTGTGAACGATAACAGGCGCTTCAACAAAAAACGTACTAACGAAAAGAAACGTTTCAAATTCAGAAAAACGTTTCTACTAAAAACAACATTAAGGGATTCACCATGAAAAAAACTGTATTAGCTATCGCATCTACTATTATCCTTGCTCCTACTTTCGCAATGGCTAGTGACCACAACAACAACAAGCACGAAAGCGCTATTGCTTATACTGGCCCAATTGAAACCGTTTCTGTTGCGACACTACTTGCCGACACAAGCATGTTCGCAGAGCAAGAAGCAATTGTGGATGGCAAGATCGTTCGTCAACTTAAGAATGACACGTTTGTCTTCTCTGATGGCCAGAGTGAAATTCAAATCGAACTTGATGATGATATCCGCCTAGCACAACCACTGACCGCTGATACAAAAGTTCGTATCTTCGGTGAATATGAAGGTGGTAAGACACCTGAAATCGAAGTGGACCACATCCAGGTTCTATAAGCGATTAATATAAAAATACCGACTTCAAATAATTGGCCTGCATATTGCAGGCTTTTTTGTATTATACTGCCGCAAAATACAATTTATATGGAGTCACCATGCTAAGTTGCACGAATAAGACTGTCCTTTTAGGACTCGCTGCACTGTGTTCATTCTCTGCGTCTGCAAACAACTTTAACTACAACACATTCGAGCTGCGCATGGGTACTAGCCCAAGTACTTTCGGTGGTGAAGTCACAACAATGTTCACTCAGAACTCTCATTTTGTTGCTCGTATCGATTCAGAATTTGAAAGTGATTGGGATGCAGCGGTAGGTATGGGATTCAACGGCCCAATCAGTCAATTTGCTGACGTTACTGGCCAAATGTTACTGCACAACATTGAACGGAATGACGATAACCACATCAAAACAGAAATTAACCTTGGCTTGAGAGCTTGGTTAATGGCAAACGTTGAAGTTAACGCACGCCTTGGTCAACTGATCGACAACGATGACACTCGTTCAATTTTGGGTATCGGTGCTCGTTTCCATTCAACTGATCAACTGTCTGTTGGTCTTGATATGCGCAATAACGGCACATATGGCCACCAAATCTTAATGTCGGCTCGATTCGGATTCTAATCTAGATTTCAATTACTGAGTAATAAATAGCTAAACGTATTACATAGAAAAGCCCCGAACATATTAATGTTCGGGGCTTTTTTGTTTGTTAGTTTCGCTGGCTTTTAGTCGTTCACGACCTGAGCCAGCGACTTGCTTTATAAGCTAACCATCAGCATCTTTTTCTGGTGATCTAAGTACTCTTCATAAGTACCTTGGAAGCTCACTAGCTGTTGATCTTTTACATCGATGATGTGTGTTGCTAATGAAGAAACGAACTCTCGGTCATGGCTTACGAAGATAAGCGTGCCAGTGTAAACCTTCAACGCGTCGTTCAGGGCTTGGATTGCTTCCATGTCCATGTGGTTGGTTGGTTCGTCCATTACAAGCACGTTGATGTCTTGCATCATTAGCTTGCCGAATAACAGACGGTTCTTCTCACCACCAGAACAGTTACGCGCTTTTTTGTTCGCATCGTCAGCAGTAAACAATAGGCGACCTAGAATGCCACGTACCATAAGGTCATCGTGCTTCACTGTGCGCCATTGTGAGATCCAATCGAAGATGCTCAGGTCGTTATCAAAGTCAGACGTACTATCTTGTGGGCAGTAGCCTACAGATGCGTTTTCAGACCATTTTACGATACCTTCGTTTTGCTCTAGCTCTTGAACTAGGCAACGTAGCAGCGTGGTTTTACCTACACCGTTCTCACCGATAACCGCAAGACGAGTACCCGCTTCAAGCAGCAAGTTACCACCGGCAAACAATGTTTCGCCATCGAAGCCGTGACCAAGGTCTTGAAGTTCAAGCGCTTGACGGTGTAGTTTCTTACCTTCGCCAAAATCAATAGATGGGCTCATACGGCTCGATGATTTCACTTCATCAAGCGTGATCTTATCCATTTTCTTGGCACGAGAGCTTGCTTGTTTTGCTTTAGATGCGTTAGCACCAAAACGGTTTACGAAATCTTGAAGCTCGCTGATTTCAGCCGCTTTCTTAGCGTTGCTTGCTAAAAGCTGTTCACGAATCAAGCCAGATGCTTCTAGGAAGTACTCGTAGTTACCAGGGTAGACACGTAGCTCACCGTAGTCGATGTCTGCCATGTGTGTACACACAGAGTTCAGGAAGTGTCTATCGTGCGAAATGATGATCATTGTACATTTACGCTGGTTTAGCTCTTCAGCAAGCCAGTTGATCGTGTGAATGTCCAAGTTGTTGGTTGGTTCATCAAGAAGCAGGATATCTGGGTTTGCAAACAGAGCTTGTGCCAATAGCACACGCAGTTTCCAACCTGGAGCTACTTGCTGCATCAAGCCGAAATGGAACTCTTCTTCAATACCCGCTTGAATTAGGATGTCGCCAGCACGGCTTTCTGCTGTGTAGCCATCCATTTCCGCGAATTCACTTTCAAGTTCTGCGACTTTCATGCCGTCGTCTTCGCTCATTTCTGGCAAAGAGTAAATGCGGTCACGTTCTTGTTTTACTTCCCAAAGTTTTCTGTCGCCCATGATCACAACGTCGATAACGCTGTACTGTTCGAAAGCGAACTGATCTTGGCTTAGCACACCCAGTTTTTCTCCTGGAGTGATAGAAACGTTGCCCGAGCTTGGCGTTAATGCGCCACTTAGGATTTTCATGAACGTTGATTTGCCGCAACCATTAGCGCCGATCAAACCATAACGGTTGCCGTTACCAAATTTAGCAGAGATGTTTTCAAACAGCGGCTCTGCGCCAAATTGCATTGTGATGTTCGCGGTAGATATCAAAGAACTAATTCCTAAGCGTGTACTGACAGATAATTATTAGGCTATTTCAAGAACCTAAATAAGAAGTACGAAAGTATGGATTAAACAAAAATCGAAGCGCGGATTATATAGAGATCTCGATCACGTTGTCGAGGCTAAACAGTAAACGAATAGTAAACATAGACCATTTAGATGCTTTTCATACGTTATGGGGTGTAAATAAAAAATCCCCACCAGCAGAACTGGTAGGGATTTCATTTATCAACACTAAAAGTCTTTTAAGCTCGTCACCTTTGAAACTATAGCTCTTCAAACGAAAAGCTTTGATGACGAGCAGAACTTGTTATTTAGTAATTTTCTTCTGAACGTATTTTTTGCTCACGTCGACAACCGCAACATCTCTAAAGAAGCTTCTACCCAACAGAAGTGGGAAAGAAAGATGCGTTCGGTCGGCTAGCGTAAATTCAGTTTTGTCTTTTAGATCGCCAATTTGAATCGAAGCTACAACCACAGCGCGTCGTTGTGTGCCTTCTGCGCTTGATTGCTTGATCTTAACCCAGCGTTCTACTGGTAAGCTGATCTCTTCAGTTGTAATTCCGTCGTGTTCAATCTTGAACTTAACCCAGTCTTTGCCGTCACGTTCAAAATCAACAATATCAACTGCACTGATTGAAGAGGTTGTTGCACCGGTATCGACACGTGCTTTAAACGCTTCTTTTAAACCAGGAACAAACACCCACTCTTCTTCACCAAGAATCAGTTTGCCATCACTTGTTTTTCTAACCTTCTCTACTGGTTTTTCAACAGGTGCAGGTTTTACTTCCGGCTCAGTTGGTTTTACTTCTTCAGGCTTCTCAGTAGGTTCCGTTACTTTCTCGCCTTCTGTTGCGTCAGTTTTTGAAGAGTCATCCACAACAGGTTGTTCGATTTGAGGCTTTTGCTCTGGCTCAACAGGAGCTTGAGTTGTAGCCGAACAAGCAAACAGGCCACCACTTAGCATTAAAACTACAATCGCTTTCCAATTATACATTCAGTCACCTTCTATTTTGAAACGTTTGCTATCGCTTTTGCTACATAAGGAATATGAGATTCGGAAAGGCCTGCGATATTGATGCGTCCATCACCAACACCATAGACTCCATATTCTTCACGTAATTGATTCATTTGAGTTTCTTTAAAGCCTAGTACACTAAACATGCCTTTATGGCTTTCAATGAAGTCAAATTGTGACGTGTTATAAGTATTTCGCAATTCATCACATAAACTTTGGCGCAGATTTAACAAACGTTGCTGCATTTCACTCAATTCTTGCTTCCAAATCGAGGTTAGCTCTTGATTCTGAAGAATTGTTTTAACCAAAGCTGCACCATGATCTGGCGGCATTGTGTAAGTTGAACGAGCAAGCGTTAGAAGCTTACCTTTAGCATTGCCAACGTGTTCGCTGTTTTTGCCAATCACGATAGCGGCACCCGTTCTTTCACGGTATAAACCGAAGTTCTTCGAGCAAGATGTCGTAATCAACATCTCTTCGACGTTGTTAGCCATGTGTTGAAGACCTTTTGCGTCTTCTTCTAAGCCATCACCAAAGCCTTGGTAAGCAATATCAACGAACGGCAAGAAGCCATTTTTCTGCGATAGTTTGGTAATTTCCTGCCACGCCTCAAAGTCGATATCCGCACCCGTTGGGTTATGACAGCAACCGTGCAGTAGTACCACATCTGATGGACCCGCTTTTGAAAGGTCATCCAACATTCTTGCAGTATCAACTTGCTTCGTTTCAGGACTGAAGTAATTGTAATATCGAACTTTTAAGCCTGCCGCTTCCATCACCGGTTTGTGGTTAACGTAGCTTGGGTTTGAAATCCAAACCGTGGTGTCTGGTTGAGAAACTTTCATTAAGTCACCCAACATGCGAAGTGCACCACTTGCACCCGGTGTTTGAATCGCAGCAACGCGATCCATTGCAGAAGTCCCTTTAAGCAGCAGATCAACCATGCTCTGGTTGAACTCTTCACAGCCTGCTAGGCCAACGTAAGCTTTGGTTTTCTGCGTTTCAACAACGATATCTTGAGCCATAGAAACGGCTTTCATGATCGGAGTTTCGCCTTGATCGTTTTTGTAAACGCCAATGCCTAAGTCGACTTTATCAGTACGAGTATCGCCGCGGTAAGCAACAGAAAGAGATAGAATTGGATCTAAAGTTGGTTTTGGTAGATGTGAAAACATGAAAGTCACAACCCTTTGAAATTCAAGTAATGAGTTTCACGTTAACATTATCGTAGACAAATCAGAAACATTTTTTAATAGAAGCGCTTAGTTAGAATAAGTAAACAGAGATTGGTCATTTTACGTCACAAAACAGCGTAAATTTCGAACACTTTTAGTGCTTTATCAAAAGAGCAGTAGCTTGTTTAAGAAGTACCTTGTTGATTCTCAGCTAAATGCCTTGTTTGAATTGCCTTGGTGTCATGCCCGACCAAGCTTTAAATCGAGTACTAAAGTTCGCTGCATTCGGGTACCCCACGATCTCGCCAATATGTTGAATCGACCAATCACTCGATTTCAACAAACGAGCAGCGTATTCCATTCTCATACGCATAATATGAGTCATCGGGCTATGAGAGTAATAACGTTGGCACAAACGATGGAAGTGCGGCTCTGAACAAGGAAATAGGTTTGCTAGCTCATGCACATTCCACTCTTTATGAAGCTGCTTTTGAACACTGTCGAACACACGTCTCAAGCGAATCAAATTTCGAGACTGTTGCTGCGGGACTGGTGCATTAATCATGAACTCTATTTGGGCTACGCTGTGAATGGCAATCGCTCCGCCTAAATCAATGGGCAAGGCAATACTTCTCAGCAAGGTATGAATACAAGACGAGACGACTTCGGCTGCAGGAGAGAGCGTATAACTCACTTCATCATTGACGACATTATCCCAATGCTTATCAGGCGATAGAAAGATCCACGCTATCTGCCATGTTTCTTCTTCAATCCCAAAGCCATTCTCAACGCCTGCAGGCACAGTAATGCACGACCCCGGCTCTAGAATATAGCGACACGCCCCACTTTCTAACCACCCTTTGCCCCTAACCGTGTAAAGCAGCATGTGTTTCTGTGGATTCTTCCGATGGACAGAAAAGAAATCTCGGCACGACGCCGTCCCACACTGAACGATACCCAATTCTTCGAATGCCAATACATGGCTTTGATCGACAAACTCTTGGTGTGTCTGATCAGAGATCTCGTACCGTTCGTGTTTCTCACTCATTTCACTGGTCGCTCATTAGGTTTGCCTGCAATTAAATCGCCACTTTAGTCATTCGATAGTTTTGGAATAGATGATTTTGAAAACAGATCGTTTTGACAAATAGACAGCTTTTGAAAATAGATAGTTTGGCAAAAGTTTGTGATGAACCTGAACAATACAGCCTAAACAAATGCCGATAAACTTCTCGCATATTAACCACAGGGGAAATGCGATGCGCTCGACATATCTTCATCTAGACAAAGATTTTTGGCAAAAGCTTTTACACATCGGTTTGCCTGTATCGCTACAAACCATGTTGTTTTCATTACTCGGCGTGGTCGATATTTTTATGGTTAACCAACTGGGTGACTCTGCAACTGCGGCGGTTGGTGTGGGTAACCGCATATTTTTCTTCAACTTGATCATGGTATCCGGGATTAGCGGCGCTGTCAGTGTGCTAGCTTCGCAATATTTCGGTGCGGGAGATTTCAACGGAATTAGACGCACATTAGCACAGTCATGGGCATTGTCTGTCTTTACCATCATCCCCTTTGTGTTGATTTATACATTGGCTCCTGAATCAGTCGTGTCTGTGGTGGCCTCAGACCCTGATTACGTCCGCTTGGCAACGGATTACCTTTGGATAACAGGAGCCAGCCTTTTTGGTACCGCGATCGTAGTGCCCTTAGAAAGCGCACTGCGATCGGTCGGCGAAGCCAAGCTACCCACCAAGATCAGTATTTGGGCAATCATCGTTAATGCGATTCTCAATGCATTGTTGATCTTTGGTTTGTTTGAATTTCCAGAACTGGGCGTAGTTGGTGCGGCTATTGGCACCACGGTGTCTCGATTCTTTCAGACGATAGCGCTGCTTATCATGGCGAAGAAACACTACGCGCATCTATTCCCGACATTAAGTAATTGGCGAGAAGCGATATTACCGAAGCATAGAAAGAAGTACTTCACGATAGCAATACCTATGTTGGTTCATGACACAGCATGGGCGGGCGGGATTCTTATTTATAACGTGATAGTTGGGCAAATGGGTGTTGGAGAGCTTGCGATCATTTCGCTGTTATCGCCAGTAGAAAGTATCTTGATCTCGGCGTTCATGGGGTTTGCGGTCGCCGCTTCGATCATTCTAGGCAACGAGATCGGCGCGAAGAACTATCAACGTGTTGAGAACACCGCATGGGGTTATGTATTGGTCAGCTGTGGGCTTGCGGCTATATTAGCCTTGGTGTGTTGGTTTGCTAAACCCGCGATCGTATACATGATCGGCCTTACTCACTTAGAGCTCAAAGAGACAGCCGTTAACGTCACCTTAGTCATGGCACTCGGCATGATACTAAGAGTCTTCAATATGGTTGGTATTGGTGGCGTGCTGAAAAGTGGTGGAGACATCAACTACAGTATATTCATCGACTTGTTTGGCCAATGGGCAATCGGTATCCCCCTTGCCTACTTTACTGCGCTGGTGTTGGGTTGGCCGCTAGAATGGGTTTTGATGATTGTACTGCTGGAAGAGCTCGCCAAAATAATTCTGACCAGTCATAGGATTCAATCCAAGAAATGGATAAACAACCTAATCGACGAGCCTGAGCACATTCCTATTTAAGCAAGCGCCAAACCGACACTGACGTGCAGGCGATAGAATCAAAAGAACTCACACCCAAGGGCTGATTTGTAGCATTGCGCTAACGATGATGCCCTTTTTCCTGTTTCTATTCCTTTTACAAGAGTCCTGAATTAGAACAAGCTTATAAGTCGGTAAATCGATGGATGATTTGGTTTGAACTACCACGCCAATCCAACATTGGATCCGCTTTATCTTGTTCAAAACGACCATCAATCAAAGTATCTACGTATTCAAGTACTTGCTTTTGCTTTTCATCAAGCTCATCGAGCTCGTAGCCCGTCCACATCCAGATGTCTTTGCCTTCACATTCTGCTTTTACACGCTGAACAAGCTTAAGCACTTCAGATACATTTGCAGGATGAAGAGGATCACCACCTGAAAGCGACAAGCCACGACGCTTGATTCGTGGATCATTGAGATCAGCGATAATGTGGTCTTGCAGCTCTTGAGTAAACAAATGCCCGGAGTCCAACCTTTGCGTTGATTGGTTATAACACCCGCGACACTGGTGTACACAACCCGACACAAACAAAGTGCAGCGTGTTCCAGGGCCATTTACAACGTCGATTGGGTGATATTGGTGATAATTCATAAGGCAGTATTGAAAACTCGTGATGGCTTAATGGTTTAACTCGAAAAGTAGCGAGAGTTGAAACAAATGAATTGGTATCGACATAGCGCCGATACCAAACATATTTCTTGAAACGTAGCTCTTCTAAGTAAGCTAGCTAATAATCTTAGAGCTTACTAAAGATGCTTCACGCGGCGTTTAACTTCTTCTTGCTTACCGAAGTTAAATGGTCGTGCATCTGGGCTACCAAGGTAACCACAAACACGGCGCGTCACCGATACTTTGGTTGAGTCATGGTTGCCACATTTAGGACACGTAAAGCCCTTACTTGTACAGTCGAACTCACCGTTGTAACCACATTCGTAACACTCATCAATCGGTGTGTTAGTGCCGTAGTAAGGAACACGTGTGTAGCTGTAATCCCATACGTTTTCTAGTGCTTCGATGTTCTTCTGCATGTTCGGGAATTCGCCGTAACAGATAAAACCACCGCTAGAAATTTCAGGATAAGGCATCTCGAAATCGATCTTGTCGTATGGGTTCACTGTCTTCTGCACATCTAAGTGGAAGCTGTTGGTGTAGTAACCACGGTCTGTCACACCATCAATCACACCAAATTCTTTGGTGTCGATGCTGCAGAAACGGCTACATAGGTTTTCACTTGGTGTGCCGTATAGGCTGAATGCGTAACCTGTCTCTTTCGTCCAAGATTCCACTTCACGCTTCATGTACTCCACTAGCTCAAGCGCTTTAGCACGCATTTCGCCATCGTCATACAGGTGAACGTCAGTACCGTAAAGTGCTGTCATCGCTTCGTGGATACCAATGTAACCAAGAGAAACAGACGCGCGGCCGTTCTTGAAGATGTCTGCAATAGAGTCGTCTGCTTTCAAGCGAACGCCACACGCACCTTCCATGTATAGGATTGGAGCAACACGCGCTTTCACGTTTTCTAGACGAGAAATACGAGTTTCTAATGCACGACGAGCCAGCTTGAGTTTATCATCAAGCAGTTCGTAGAACTTAGCCATATCTTGTTTTGCGTTAATCGCAATACGTGGCAAGTTCAAGCTAACAACACCTAAGTTGTTACGGCCTTCGTGAATCAACTCACCATTTTCTTCGTAAGTATTCAAGAAGCTACGACAACCCATAGGAGTTTTAAATGACCCTGTCACTTCTACTACTTTGTCGTAGTTAAGAATGTCTGGGTACATACGCTTAGACGCACACTCTAGCGCTAATTGCTTGATGTCGTAGTTTGGATCTTGCTTCTGGTGGTTCAAACCATCTTTGATCGCAAATACCAGTTTAGGGAACACGGCTGTTTTACGGTTCTTACCCAAACCTGCAATGCGGTTTTTCAAGATTGATTGCTGAATCAATTTCGAGCCCCAGCTTTCACCTAAACCAAAACCAAACGTCACGAATGGTGTTTGACCATTAGCGGTGTGCAGCGTGTTTACTTCGTACTCCAGAGATTGGAACGCGTCGTAACACTCTTTCTCTGTGCGAGAGATAGCAAAAGCTTCTGGGCTATGAATATCCCACTCTTTCGCTAGCGATAAGTGCTTCTCGTAGCTCGCCATAACGTAAGGTTCAAGAACCTCATCGATGCGGTTAATCGTTGTGCCGCCGTAGATGTGACTCGCCACTTGCGCGATGATCTGCGCGGTTACCGCTGTCGCCGTAGAAATAGACTTAGGTGTGTCGATTTCCGCGTTACCCATCTTGAAGCCATGCGTTAACATGCCTTTCAGATCGATAAGCATGCAGTTAAACATTGGGAAGAACGGTGCGTAGTCTAGATCGTGGTAGTGAATATCACCACATTCGTGAGCATGTACGATATCACGTGGCAAAATGTGAGTTTTCGCATAGTGTTTAGCCACGATACCCGCCAGCAGGTCACGCTGAGTTGGGATTACTTTGCCATCTTTGTTCGCGTTTTCATTGATTAGATCAACGTTGCTTTCTTCGATCAAACCTTCGATCTCACGAGTTAAAGCGCTTTGCTTCTCACGGGCGATGTCGCGGTCATGACGATATTCAATGTAGGCACGAGCCAGAGACTTGTATGGTCCCTGCATTAGCTCGTTCTCGACCATGGTTTGAATTTCAGAGATATGAACTTCATCGTAGTCTTCGAGCTTCAACTCAACTGCTAATGCCACATTCAGTGCATAAATAGCAATTTCCTTATCGGCTTTGTCTGATGCTGCTTCCACTGCAGCTTGGATGCGATCTCTACTGAATGGAGCTCTTGAGCCATCACGCTTGATTACGATTGATTTCACCACTTCTCCTTACTCTTGAGGTATTCACAGACTTATCCACAAACACACTATATAGAGCGATTTATCGTTTAACTAACACTAGATATTGTGGCGTATTTAACGAGAACCACCAACTTTGAGTATTGATTTGGATCAATAAAAAGAGAACGCTGACTAAGATCAATTCAATATTATTACGCTAGTTCTCAAGTCGAAAAGAAACAATGTAACAATAAAAAAACTCCTAAAAAGAGTTGAATTTTTGGTAAGTGTTGTAGGATAACGGCTCATCAATATTGGCAGACAAAATTAGGGATATTTGGCATGAAACGACTTCAAAACTGGATAATGTTAGGCTGCTTACTCAGTAGCCAGACATTTGCTGAACCTTTGACCATATCCAGTTGGAATATCGAATGGTTATCAACCAACGAGGCTGTGAATAAGTTTTCTGACAAACGTGATCAAGCTGATTTCGACAAACTCGCAACTTATTTTCAATCCTTAGACGCAGACGTGGTTGCGTTTCAAGAAGTCGATAACGTAAATGCCATTCAGCGTGTGGCTGGTGATCAATACAAGATATTGATGTCTGACCGGGCGCTATCTAAGAACAGCAACCGCCAATTTAAAGAAGTTAACCAATACACGGGATTTGCAGTTCGTAAAGGAGTAGCCCTCACCGACTACGCTGACTTTCCGCTTGAAACCACATCCAACAGTAAACTTAGGTTTGCCAGCTATATCGTTGTAGAAACAAACTTTAAACCCATTCACATGTTGTCTGTGCATTTAAAGGCAGGTTGTAGCGGAGCGTATAAGTCCAACCGCGATTGCTCTCGTTTAAAAGAGCAAGCTCAGCAACTGAACAAGTGGATAAAGCAAAGAGAGCGCAATAACGAAGACTACGCCATTCTTGGCGACTTTAACCATAACCTCGCTTACTCACGAGATTGGATGTGGAAAGAGTTATCACAATATACTGATGCGCAGTTAGCGACACGAAAGACCCGTGCAGATTGTAAGGTACGCTCTAACCGCAACAATTATCGCACACATCAGTTCCGCTCTGTTATTGATCATATTGTGGTGAGTGAGTCGCTAAATGCTTCTCCTGCAAAGCAGAAGGTATTTGAAACACAAGATGTTCTGGACTACAAACTCAGCGACCACTGTCCAGTTTCAACGACTATTAAATAGTAGATTTTAGATAACAGCAGATTGTAGATAACTGAAAATAATAGAAACAGTAAATATAGAAAGAGGCTGACTGACTTTCGTGCTGAAAGCGAGTCAACCTCTATGCTTGGTCAGCTCAGAACGGATAACGTCAAAGCCAATGTAATCAGCTATAAGCTTGCTACTAACACGTTTTGTTCATACGATCCGCCAGCCACATTCCCACCAGCATGCTTATCATAAACACCCACACCGTCGGGTTGCCGCCACTTAGGCTGGTTACCGCAGGGCCTGGGCAAAAGCCTGCAATCCCCCAGCCTAAGCCAAACGCTGTAGATCCAAGAATCAGCTTTCTGTCTATCAACGGATTGTTACGGCTATCTAACGGCTCGCCATTGATGGCTTTAGCGCGCTTTTTAATGACCAGATGATAAAACGGTGCAAAGACCAATAGCGCGCCACCCATGACGAATGCCAAACTAATGTCCCAGTTACCGGTAATGTCTAAGAAGCCGAGTACCTTCTCAGGATCAACCATCCCTGAGATGATCATGCCAGAGCCAAAAAGAATACCTGCGACCAAACCGATAACGATAGTAAATGAAGCGTTTTTCATTATGCCCCCAAGCCAGTCAGATTCTTGATAAACACGGTTACGATTGCCACACCCATAAATACACAGGTCGCAACAATAGAACGTTTAGATAAACGCGCCATTCCGACAATGCCATGCCCGCTAGTACAACCGTTCGCTGTTTTAGTACCAAAGCCCACCAGAAGGCCAGCAATAATCACTAAAGCGAGATTCATCTCTTCTAACTGCGGAAGTTGGTAGCCCGTCGGAATTAATAGCCAACCACTTGCGACCATTCCCACAACAAAGGCGATACGCCAGTGTTTTTCGGTGTTTGCTGTATCCGCATCTTTACGTTCTTTGTTGCTGGTGCCAGTTGGCAATAATCGGCTGACAATGCCACTAATGCCAGCAACTCGACCAATCCCCAACATTAAAACAATGGCCGACACGCCTAACAACATGCCGCCGAAAAAAGCATCCCAAGGAATCAAACTAAGCACAAACCTCTCCTATCCACAAACATCATAAACTCATAACAACCTATAAATTAGAGTTTACTAATAAATATAAATTAGTCAATGCTAATGTACTGCGAGTATGTGTCGTTTTGTAAGTCTGGAATTAACAAGCGCCCTGCATGAAAAAAGCCCCTAGGCGTTAACCTAAGGGCTTAAGATTTATTCTGTCTTTGGTAAAGAACAGCTATTTGACCTTGTTCTTCTCAGCAATCCATTGCGACATGTACTTAGTGCTCGCCATACTATGGTGCTTAAGCATTGAACCAAAGAAATTATTCAGTCGATGCGCATCAAGCTCAGAACCTAGCGCAGTCAGTCGCTCGATCAATTTGTCGCCCAGTTGATTCTGTTCATAGTGCGCTTCAAGAATTGAATGACATTGGCTTTGAGCTTTAAGCCATTTCTTTTCATCTTTATAAAGAGCGACAGCTTGTTCAACAAACTCATCAATATCATCTGACACTGCGCCCGGCCATTGCAGTTCACCTTGCGGTAGCATGCCTTCACTGCCGATCTCGCTGGTTACATTCGGAGTTTGCAGCTTCATCGCATCAAGTAACTTGCCTTTAATGCCAGCGCCAAAACGTAATGGCGCAACACAAACACGTGCATCTTCCATCACTTCTTGAGCGTCTTTCGCCCAACCTTTGATATGGAAGCCAGTTTTAGGGTTATGCAAAGCGGTTGCTTTTGGCGGCGGATACGATCCATAAATATGAAGTTCAGTGTCAGGTAACTGTTTACGAATCTTCGGCCAAATCTTCTGTAGCTGAAGTACGGCATCCCAGTTCGGTGCGTGTCTAAAGTTGCCTATCGTCATGAAATGCTTACGTTCTTCAAAGCTTTTCGTGCTTTCAGGAAGCGTATTAAGATCAACCATGAACGGCAGATGATGAAGCAGTTTGGGATCGATATTGAACTCAGATTGAAGCAGTTCCATCTCGTAACTTGAAATGATCAACGAAAGATCACAGCGCAAAATCGCGGCAATTTCACGTTTAGCCAAGTCACTGTACAAGTGTGCTTTGGTCAGATCTGTTTCTTTCTTAACCGCTTCGTGTCGAGCATTACGCAGAAACTGTAAGTCTTCCGTATCCAGTAGCTTAAAGGCATTGGGACATACCTTCTCGACGCGCCAGCCGAATTGCTCTTCCATCATAAAGCGGTCAAACATGACAACATCAGGTTGCAGCTCTTCAATGTAATCGTCAAAGCTATCGCAATTTAACTGTATAGATTGGCTTGTGATGCCCTCTTCAGAGAGATCAATCATGTGCTCGGTTTCTTGAGCGGGTGTTGCAAATTCAACTGACCAACCTTGTCTCTTAAATAGACGTAAAAGAGACATCATATGGCTGCCAGCCGCCGATGAATTCGGTTCTGGCCAAACGTAGCCAATTGCTAAAACTTTCTTCAAAATACTTCCTAAGAAATAACAAAAGGGCCACAGAAGCCCCTAATAAAACGTTAATCGAGTTATGCCGCTGATAATAATGGTTCTAAGAACTCAGCGATCAGATTCGTTCACCTACATTGCGAGCTATCATAAGCACTTCATCGGCTGAGTAAAAGTTTGAAATCGTGGTTTCGACTTGAGCGCCCAATGTCGACTGATAGAGCTTTTGTGCAAAGTTATCTGCTCTGGTGGTCACTAATACATGTTTTAGTGTCGAGCCCTGCTCTGATAGCTTCTGCTTCACTTGAGGCAAAGAGTCTAGAATCAGCTTTTTGCCCAATCCTTGCCCCTGAGCACTCGGTAACACAGCAAGTTGTTCTAGCTCCAAAACAGCTTCAGGCCTAAACCCACTCTTTTGAACCCAAATAATGTAGCCGACAATCTCGCCATCGCTTTCAGCAACAAAGTTAAGAAAGCGTGGCGCAGCATTTAAGTTACATTGTAACCAATTTTTTGAGTTTTGCTGTCGAACAAAAGTAGCTTGGTGAACTAAAGCCGCTCCATCGAGGTCGGCTTCTGTCATAAAACGAACTTGGGCCATGCTGCTACTCATTCTCAGAATTAGGACGCGTTTTACAGTGTAAAATGGCTCTCTCTAGAAGTTCTAATGCCGAGCTATCTGCTTCTGGAAGCTTAGCGTCCGATTGACCTAACGGCTCAACACGGCTACCCCACTTAATATGGCCTGCCCCCCAAGTTAAACCGGCACCGAATGCCGCCACAAGAATGTTTGAGTTAGGTTTAACAAAGCCTTGCTCTAACGATTCACACAATGCAATCGGCACAGTCGCAGCCGATGTGTTGCCGTAGTTTTGAATGTTCACAAACGCTTTCTCACGTTCAATGCCCGCCATATCACACAGAGTTTGAATAATTCGGATGTTCGCTTGGTGCGGAATCACAACATCGATGTTTTCAGTTGAGATGCCAGTGCGACTCAATACTGTATGTGCTGCAGCGCCCATTCCTTTCACTGCACGCTTGAAGATCTCTTTACCAACGAAATCAAAATCCCAGTAACCGTTATCAGCAGCAAAGCGGTCCATAGACGTACCGAATTTTGGTACTGCTAGAATGTCACGGCCCTCTGCGTCACAACCGATTTGAGCTTCTTGTAAACCCACTTGTTCTTCAGTACGCGATAAAACCACAGCGCCAGCGCCATCACCGAATAGAACCGCAGTATCACGCTTGGTCCAGTCGATGAAGAATGAAAGACGCTCTGCACCCACAACGATCGCATTGCGGTAGTTGCCCGCTTGAATCAATCGAGTTGCTGTTTCAACACCGTAGATAAAGCCTGTACACGCTGCATTAAGGTCAAAAGCTGCTGCGCTCTTGATGCCTAAGTTCTGTTGAACTTTAGACGCGGTATTTGGAATAAGAGAGTCTGGACTGCACGTCGCTACGATCACAAGATCGATATCTTCGGCTGTTAAACCAGCACACGCCATTGCATGTTGAGCAGCAACGGTCGCTAGCTCAGAGGTATTTACATGACTGATACGACGATTTTCGATACCAGTTCGAGTACGAATCCACTCGTCAGACGTATCAATGAAAGTGCTTAAATCATCATTGGATAGCACGGCTGGTGGCAGACACTTTCCCCAGCCCGTAATTTCAGCGTAAAATTTTGTCATCATTTACCTGTTTATTGTTTGTTTTTATTTGAGTATCTTATTCTTGTTTTAAACAGTATAAGCGTTCCGTACATGATTCGTAAATCGCGTTAGGCACGGAGACGCAATAAAAAGAGAAAGTTATGTCTACATTCAACACACGTTGCCCTTCTTGCGGTGGCGTAAACCGAGTTCCTTCAGAAAGAATTTCAGAAAGCCCTACTTGTGGTAAGTGCCAAAACGCACTTCTAGACGGTGCACCAATCGAAGGTACGTCACTGAATTTCCAATCAATTTTGAACAGTTCACAGCCTGTCGTTGTCGATTTTTGGGCGACATGGTGCAACCCATGTGTAGGTTTCGCACCTGTATTTAGCGATGTCGCTAAAGAGCGCGCTGGCGATGTTCGATTTGTTAAAATTGATACCGAAGCTCAACAGCAACTGGCGGCTATGTATCAAATCAGAAGCATCCCAACGGTGATGGTGTTCAAGAACGGTCAACGTGTTGATACGATTAACGGTGCACTGCCAAAAGGTCAATTTGATCAGTGGCTTAATCAAGCACTAACTAAGTAATACTATTGGTTAAGCTATTGATTTAGCATTACTTAATTCTAAGTAAGCACACAAAAATAGGTTAGAGAGTCTTACCAAATCAAGACTATCTAACCTACTGTTTTATTTATGGTTATCACTTAACTTCTTGAATAAAACTACAGCTTCGCCTTTCGCTTGAATATTAGATTCTTGCTTGCCAAACCCGTATTGCTGTTTGATTTGATCTGCGACTTTCTCAGCAATCATAATGGTTGGTGCATTGGTGTTTGCCCCAATCAGTGTCGGCATCACAGAAGCATCAATGACTCTCAAATTATCCAATCCATAAACTTTGAGATCTTTATCTACCACAGCTAAAGAATCGCTACTAGGTCCCATTTTACAGGTCCCGATCGGGTGATACTGAGTGTCTGCACGATTGCGAATATCTTGCTCGATAGCCTTGTCATCACTGGCGTCCACAGGGTAGAAAGCATTGCCTCGGATATCATCAAACGCGGAACTCTCTAACATTTGATACTGCTTCTTCCAGCCCTTAATCATGATCTCCATGTCTTCAGGATGACTGAAAAACGCAGGATCGATCTTAGGCGGATCATAGGGATCATTACTATTGAGCGTTACGGTGCCGTAGCTCTTCGGTCGCAATAAGGTGACATGAGAGGTAAAGCCATGACTGGTATGAATTTTTCTAGCATGGTCATCTACAACAGCGACCACAAATACAAACTCTAAATCCGGTACAGCGATATGATCTTCGGAACAGAGAAAGCCTATTCCCTCTGCAAAATTACTGCTCATTTTACCGCGGCGTTCTTTGTGCCATAGTGGTAAGGCTTTGGTCATTTCAGAGGCCATTTGCAGCGAGATACCAAAAGTTTCACGCTTTTCACTGCATTTATACGAATGTACTAAGTCGATATGATCTTGAAGGTTCTTGCCCACTCCAGGTAATTCATGAACCTGTTCGATTCCATGTGTCTCTAGTTCAGTTTGAGCACCGACACCAGACAGTAACAGCAATTGGGGAGAACCAAACGCGCCAGCGGAAAGAATCACTTCTTTGTTGCATCGTATCTGATAACGCTTTCCGCTAGAACCATATTCAACACCAATCGCCTTCTTGCCTTCAAACAAAACCTTATGTGTGGTGGCTTTAGTCAAGACCGTGAGATTCGATCGTGAAAGGTTTGGCGTTAAGTAAGCCTTGGCAGCACTGCATCGTTCACCATTCAGCTGTGTTACCTGCGTCGGCATCGCCCCAAACTGAGCAGCGCCGTTAATATCCTCATTGCGAGGTACACCTATCGATTCACACGCCGTTAAATAACGTTCCAACATAGGGCTTGGCGATCTAAGATTGGCCACATTAAGAGGACCACCTTGGCCATGGAACTCATCTTGGTGGACTTCGTTGTTTTCTGCTTTCTTAAAGTAAGGCAAACAGGATTCATAGTTCCAGCCAGCATTGCCCAAGCTTTCCCATCTATCGTAGTCATAGCGATGTCCACGAGCGTACATCATGGCATTGATAGAGCTAGAACCGCCAAGTGTCTTACCTCTAGGCTGATAGCCTTTACGACCGTTCAAACCCGGCTGTTCAACCGTTTCGAATGCCCAATTATTGAGTTTGGTTGGCATCATCGCCACCACGCCAACGGGTGTGTGAATGAATGGGCTGGTGTCTTTACCACCCGCTTCTAACAAGCAAACCGTCACATCAGGATCTTCCGACAGCCGAGAAGCCATCACACACCCAGCTGAACCACCGCCAACAACAATAAAATCATAACTATCCATTTGCCACCTCCGCTATTTCTAGTGGATGTAACTCACGCTTCAAGATTTTTCCGGTTGCTGTCATGGGTAAGGCTTTACGAATGAATACCTTACGCGGGTATTTGTAGTCGGCGAGTTGCTCACGACACCATGCTATCAAGGCTGCGCTATTAGATTGCGTATGTTCGTGACGCACCACATGCGCGTGGATCTCCTCGCCTAAATGATCATGATGCTCGCCTACCACCGCGACCATTTCGACATCGGGGTGACACATCAACACTTCTTCAACTTCACGTGGATAAACGTTATACCCACCACGAATAATCATGTCTTTCACACGGTCAACAATGAACAAATTGCCGTGCTCATCAACGCGTCCAATATCTCCCGTTAAGAACCAACCGTCACGAATAGATTCAGCTGTCGCCTCTGGCCTTTGATAATAGCCTTTCATCACACTTGGACTTTTAATGCAGACTTCGCCCAGTTCACCCATAGCGACAGAGTTGCCTTGTATATCAGTAATCTTGATGAGGTGGCCACATAAAGGCTGACCGACACTACCCGATAAACGATCGCCATCAATATGATTAAAGGTCGCAACTGGCGCCGTTTCCGAGAGCCCATAACCTTCTAAGACTGGTAATTCAAAATGAGACTCAAACTGTCGTATAACCTCAAGCGGCATAGAAGCACCACCAGAAACACCTAACCTCAAGCTGTGTTTAACCTGTTCAGAGCGCTCTAATGACTCTTCTCCGGCTCTAAGAAGCGCAATGTACATGGTAGGAACGCCAGCAAAGACACTGACTTTATGGCTAATGATCTGTTCAATAACCAGTGATGGTTCAAAACGAGGAATCAACACCATGGTTGAACCCGTTAACACACTCGCGTTCATCATCACTGTCTGGCCAAAACTGTGGAACAAAGGGAGCGTAGCCATTGTGGTGTCACTGTATTCCAATCTCATTAGATACTGTGACGACATCGCATTGGTTTGCATGTTGGTGTGAGAAAGCTCTGCCCCTTTGGGTTGACCCGTCGTGCCAGAGGTATAAAGGATCACAGCGGTATCATCACCCCGGCAAGCCAGAGATTCAAAAGGAGCCAAAGGTTGTGCCAACCAATCAGCTATTGATTCATGCTGCTCATTTCTTTCTAAAGTAGTGTCTGCACTTGTTGGGATAGGCATCTCGACAAAGTGTTCACAGTGGTTTGCCTGCTCAAAACCTTGTAAACCATAGCGACCAATTGGAAGCTCTTCACTGCCTTCAAAACATAAATAGGCTTTCGCGTCAGAGTCATTGAGGTGATAAGCGATCTCTCTGGCCTTAAACAACACGTTTAAAGGCACTACGACACAGCCTGCTTTTAGAATGCCGTAATAAGCAATGGGAAAATAAGTCACATTCGGACACGACAGCGCGACCTTATCTCCCTTCTGCAACCCAAGTCTTTTCAAGTTAGCAGCCACGTTTCCAGAAAGTTGTTCTAACTGAGAAAAGCTGATTTCATCCGATCCCATACGCAGAGCGGCTTTAGTTGGAAAAAGCGAAGCGCTACGCTCCAAATTAACAGCAAGATTGTGCATCCATGATCTCCTTATGCGGCTTAGACCTGTGTGTGACGGTCACCGTAGACGTTCTAATCGTTGTAATAAGTGTCTTTCTTGTCATCACGAGCCTGCACATTGGCGTGTCATGTAGGTAAGAATATTTATTGAGCAAAATGTTGGTGACGCTCCAATGTGCAACCCAACAAATTACAACATTTTGATAACATTCCGAACAGGTTTCAAAAAGACAAAAACCGGTGATATTCGGACACAGCCTGCGCAAGCCCAATAAAACCTTGCACACATAAACCAAAATTTGGAACAAGCTTGCGAAAGTGAGAACAAGCAACAGGCGTAAATGTTAAAAGGTCGGTTAAGATATCGATATTCAACAAGAGGCAGCTTATGGAATACACCGCAGTTTACGAACCCGACATGCAAGCATTCGGCATTCTGGATCTTCAGTTGCTACATCGTTACCTGTCGCCTGTTCTTAGTATCGAAGAGTTGCTCGAAGGCAGTAACATCGATGCTCTCCAACTCAACACTCCTGATACACACATCACTTTGGCGCAAAAGCTAGCTGTGTTCAGTAATGCGTTAGCGAATTCCAACGAAGACGGATTGGGGCTTAAAGTTGGCCAACAAGCGAGGTTCAGCGATTTCGGCGTGCTCGGTTATGCGGTGTTTAGCAGCGAGACTCTACTCGATGCCTTTTTAATCGGGTTCAAGTATTTGCAACTTGCTGGCCCTGTCCTCAGGAAAACCATGTCTGTAGAAGACAACATTGGTTACTTTCGCGCAGAGCAACTTATCGAACTCGATTCTTTACTGCCCTTTTGTTGTGAATACTGGTTCGCGGCGATACACAGTTTGTGCGAAGAGGTCTTACAGCAGCCCTTTCCTTCTCAAGTGATCCGCTTCCCCTATCCAAAACCTGAATACGGCGATCTATACACAGAGATTTTCCGCTGCCCGGTTGAATTCAATAGTGACCGGCTTGAATGGGAGTTCGACGCAACCACCTTGTATTCATCTCTTCCTACCGCCAACCCCATCACTTTACAGATGTGCTTAAAATCGTGTGATGACATGTTGGCAAAAGTCAGTGCACCCAGTAGCCTCAAAGAGAAAGTCTCTCAGATGCTGATTGAAAGGCCAGGATGTTACCCTTCTATAGAATCCATTTCTTCAGAACTGGGCATGTCTTCTCGAACTCTGCGTCGTCACCTGAAAGCAGCGGATACGAGCTATCAGAAGATACTGGACCATGTTCGCTTTCACCTTTCCCGGCACTACCTTTCTTCAACTCGAATGAGTATTGAAGAGATATCTGAACGAGTTGGCTTTTCTGATAGCGCTAACTTTCGTCATGCCTTTCGTAAGTGGAGTGGTAACTCGCCACGTCAATACCGTAAAGAAACGGTCTAACACTTAAAATCCCACTCAATCCAAATCATAAAAAGACAATCACGCTGCAATCTTTTTCTAAATTAAACCACCAATGAACAACGGCTTAACGACTTTTTGCCCGCATAAAATCTCGCCAAACCACCAAATATCGCAACCGTATTTTAGTTTAGTTGGTCGATAAATTTCTTTTATCTTAACGACCATTTTTATTTGTTTTACCCAATTCAGTTTCTCCCCCATAGTCGCGGAAAATTCATCGTTTCTTTTACTATCAGAGGCTCCTGCATTGGACAACATCCAACCAACAACTCGCATAACTGTTCCTGTTATTGCATTGTCTTTTTACGCGATCGCTTCAGGCTACTTAATGAGTTCATTACCATTAATGCTGTCTGAGTATGGCTTAGACAAAGATCTATCGAGTTGGTTGGCGAGTGCATTCTATGCAGGTCTACTGGTTGGTACATTATTGATTGAACGTGCCATTGCGCGTGTTGGCCACAAAGATGCGTTCGTCATCGCATTGAGTGTGTTCATCGCAACGATCCTTGTATTGCCATTGATCCCACACCAAGCAGTATGGCTACTAGCTCGCTTTGTGGCTGGTGTGGCGGTTGCAGGTATCTTCGTGATTGTAGAGTCTTGGCTAATGAGCGGCGACGAGTCACAACGCGCAAAACGTCTCGCTATCTACATGTGTTCACTGTACGGCGGTTCTGCAGTTGGTCAGCTTGGTATCGGTTACCTAGGTATTACTGGTGGCGTACCTTTCATCGCAATGTTCACCCTTCTGTTTGGTGCGATCATTGTGCTGATGTACGGACAAGCAACTCCACCACAGATCCACGATGCGCAATCTTTGTCTTTAAAGCAGATCAGCAAATTAAGCCACAGCGCGCTAATTGGCTGCATTGTTTCCGGATTAACGCTAGGTGCGATTTACGGCTTGATGCCAGTTGAACTTGCTCAACGTAACATTGCACACGAAGACATTGGTGGTTTGATGGCTTTGGTTATCATGGGTGGTATGGCTGTACAGCCGATGGTGACTTGGTTATCTCACCACGTAGGACAAGTGTTATTAATGGCTTTGTTCTGCCTGCTAGGGGTTGCAAGCATTGGTGTGCTGACTATCAATCACGATTTCTACGTACTAGGCATGAGCTTGTTCGTATTAGGCATGGCCACATTTGCGCTATACCCAATCGCGATTAACTTAGGTTGCCGTAACCTTGACCCAAGCTACTTGGTGTCAGTGACTCAAATCATGCTACTTTGCTACAGCATCGGTTCTGTTGCGGGACCAATCGTTGCAGACAGCTTTATGGATTCACAAGCAGGATTGTTCACTTACCTGTTCGCGTCTCTACTTGCTACAACGATCTACATGTTGATTGCTAGCCTAAAGCGCTCTCACCTACAGATTGCAGGCGAGTAAGCTTAAATAGACAGACACTAGATGCGTGTCATTAGGGCTCCGAGTTCAGACTTTATGTCTAAGCGAAGGGCTCTTTTCAACTCATGCCTATATGTAACCTTCTTCTCCCACACTTCTCATTTCATCGTGCAAGGCTAACCAAGAAGTCGATGGCTCTTTCGATATTGACTGGGTGACAAACCGAAATGCTTTTTGAAACGATGCGAAAAGTTATAAGGATCTTTGTAGCCTAAGCGATTAGCAATCATAGAAACTGACCAATCTTGATATTTCAGTAGACTGGTGGCTTTGTCCATGCGTAATTGAATCAATTTACTGCGTGGTGAGAGGTTGAATAGCGTCTTGGTGACTCGATTGAGTTGCTCTTCACTGATAAACACTCTTTCAGCCATCCCTGCCACTGTCCATGGCTGATGCAGACTACTTTCAATTTCGTTATAGAGCGCTTGAACACGTGCAGTGGTGCTGGTCGACTTAGGCTCAAACCCCGTCAATGTTCGGATAATTTCACTCAAGAGTAACTTACGGTAACTGGCTCTACCGCCTATATCAAAGTAAACCAAGTTCATTAATGACCAGATCTGCTCACACTCTCCAAAAGGCACAATCCCCTGTCCTAAACTTGCTATGTGCTGCCATTGCTTGGTGTCAGGCGTCAGCATCCACGCCATTTTCCAATAATTATATTGAGGATCGAGTTCAAAACGAAATGGGGTTTCAGCAGGAAGCACCACGAGTGTATAAGGTGTAATCGCTTGGACCGATGTTGCGGTTGTTAGAATGCCGCCACCTTCCATAGTGAAAATCAACGTATGAACATTAACGGATTCGCGCTCAACCCAGTAGCCATCATATAGCTTCGCCATGCCGCCCATATAGACACCAAAGCTTTTCATCTCTGGAATATCTTCAACGGTCAAAAAACGTTCTTTGCACTGTTCAGCGAGAAAAACATCATCATGCCAAGTTGATTTTGGTCTCATTGAATCAATGACGGATTCGCACAGGTTTTGTTGTTTTTTAAACATGTTGTTACTTCGCTCAAATCACTATAGTTCTGCCATAAATCGGAGAGCTTATGACAACTAACATCAACCCTAACTCATCTATGAATAACAAGCCAGAGAGCATCTTACCTCGTATCGTTAAACTGGGTTTACCTGTTGCTTTACAAAGTGCGCTTGTCGCTATTCTTGCCCTTGCTGACGTATTAATGGTCAGTGATTATGGTATGGAAGCAGCTGCGGCTGTGGGAATTGCATCAAAATGGCACTTCGTTGCTATTATGATTATGGCAGGGTTGGCCTCAGCAAACGGAACATTAGTCGCTCAATACTGGGGAAAGAACGACCGAAAAAGCGCGCGAACGGTATCATCTATCGCAATGGTGTTTGGCTTAAAAGTTCTGCTGCCTGTTACTGCAATCATCACTCTTGGTTCTCAGTTTTTAATGATGTTGCAGACCAGTGATCAAACCGTGATTGAACTTGGCGCGACTTACCTGTGGTATGGATTCCCTGTCCTTCTGCTGACTCACATTGTGGTCGTGGTAGAAGCAAGCATGCGCTCATCAGGTGACACCGTAACACCACTATTGCTTGGTGCGGTCACGATTGCCCTCAACATCGCACTTAACTTCGTACTCATTAAAGGTGCCTTCGGTATTCCAGCGATGGGCGTTGCAGGTGCGGCATTGGCAACCACTTTAGCGCGCTTGATTCAAGTGGGTTTGATGTATGGCTATATGCGCATGCGTAAACACTGGTTGTTAACCACGCCTAGCTCACCACATCGTCCGTCATTATGGTTGTCTTACCGTCGTATTGCTTTGCCACTAACGATGAATGCCGTGTTATGGGCAATGGGTACTATGGCATACCAAATGATCTTCGGTCACATGGGCACAACGGAACTTGCTGTGTTCTCTATGCTCGCGCCTTTTGAGTCGCTGTGTTACTCGATATTCTTTGGTATTTCTGTAGCGTGTTCCGTGTTGCTTGGTCACTCACTCGGTCGTGATGAGTTTGATGACGCTATGAGTATGGGTCTGACGTTCATCAAAGCCGTGGTTGGTTTTGGTGCGGTTGTAGGCTTGCTATTGTTTATGGGTAAAGAGCACGTTCTGTCATGGCTAAACCTGACCAAAGACGCTTTATACCCGCTTGCTTCACCTGCGATGATGATCATGTGCTTTGCGGTCGTGATTCGCATGCTCAACATGGTGATCATTAACGGTATTATTCGTGCTGGTGGTGATAATGCGTTCTGCCTTCGTATGGATTTCATCGCAATGTGGATGGTCGGCATTCCAGTATGTGTTTACGGCGCGTTTGTCGCTGGATGGGATTTCAAATACATCTATGGTTTGATGTTGGTGGAAGAAGTGGTGAAACTGGCAATTTGTTCTCATCGTTACCTAAGCCGACGCTGGATCAACAACCTCACAGTGACCTATGACGAGCCTCAAGCGGCATAGGCTACTTGGCTAGATTCAAGCTGAGATGGAAGTGTATCTACATCAAAAAGGTCTGCGCAATCAGACCTTTTTCGTTTCTTCAGCAACCACTTTTAAACGCCAGTTACTTCTTATTCATTCGGATATGGCGGTTCGACACATTCGACAGTGGCTTCTCAGACACTTTTCGCTTTTCATGTATCAAATGTCTGATCGCTAAAATCGGATGCTTGAGTAACATTCTTGGCCCAGCATAGCGCATGACTAAACGCATCTGCTCTTTCGGATCGGGCTTATAGCAATGAATCGGACACTTATTACAGGTCGGTTTTGCTTCGCCATAAGGACATCTATCCAGTCGTGTTTCGGCGTAACGCAACAGTTGCTCACACTCCTCACATAACGCGTTATTCTGACGAACTTCACCGTGGTGATCTTTGCAATAGATGTGCACCATCGCAATAACGGTTTTGTACTCCGTTGCGAGCTCACCTTGTAGAATATTGTTATGTTGGAACATGTTTTAATTACCTAATGAGAAACCGTACAGGTTGAGATTAACGCTTTCGCTTATCACATCTTCAACTCGCTCGAACACAAAGCCTAACTTAGTCAGTAGTGTGATACTTCGAATGTTATCAGAGGTAGTAATGGCAACTAAATGATCGATATCAGCATTCTGCTTAGCTTGTTCAATTATCGCCTCCGCGGCTTCTTGGGCAAAGCCTTGACCATAAAACTCAGGAGCAAACCCGTAGCCAATATCATGCGACGCTAAGGTGTCTCTTTTTATTAATCCGCAGATACCAATTGGCGTTGAAGTTTCTTTGATTTCAACCATCAACAAACAGACACCCTTCTCTTCATGCATCTTAAGAATGTTGTTTTCAATGTACTCGACAGCCTTTTCAGTGTCGTTGATTTCCTTATCACCAATGTAACGCAGGAAATCTTCTGAGCTGTATAGTCGTTGAATAAACGCCGCATCTTGAGGTGTGATCATTCTTAATCTTAAACGTTCGGTCTCGACTGACTGCATAGTGATATTTTCCTTGCTGAATACCATGTAAATATTGAGTTCTAGAGCTAAAATGATTATCCTCCACCGCCTAAACTAAATACAAGGCTATGCAGCAATGAACCGTAAGAAAAAAATCAATCAAATTCTAAAAAAGAAGCAGAAACAGGCGAATTCTAAACTGCATAGTAGCAACAAGCCTCGCTACATCTCTAAAGCTGACCGTGCAAAAATGGAAGCTGAAGAACAAGCGAAAGCAGCTCAAGAGCAAGCTGAAGGTTCAGTAGAAGCAACTGTTGAAGCTGAAGAGACAAAAGCTGCAGAGTAAGTTTATACTCGCAGTTCTCTTGTCTGACACTCTTTTCAGAGCCAACAGACAAGAACAAAAAAGCAGCCTCAAATTGGGCTGCTTTTTTGATCCTACCATTTTTAATCGCGCTGGTTAGCCTTTGAATGGCTGCACTTCCCAACGGGCAAACGGTGCTTTTGCGTTGATTCCCGCTCTGCCCCAACGATCAACAGAATCCACTACCAAGATACGCTCATTCGGTACCAATGATTTAATCAAGTTGCTTGGCTTTTTCGCTGTAACTAACCATAGAGCATCATCTTCCGAAAACATCGCTTTGAGTTTGGCTTTGTCTTGAACTGTCCATTCCAGTTCAGCTTTGAATATACGCTCTTCAACAAACAGTTGACTACCTGAAGCGAAATCTTCCAAACTTTCTGAAAGCAACAATACTGAATCTACGTCGTTATCCAATAACACCGCTTGTTGCTTGTTAATCAGTTCACGAACATCAAGCATCACGCGTTGTAGGTTGCTATCAATGTTCTCAGCTTGCGCCGGCCACAACAACTTAAAGTCATCAGCCACAATTGCCGCCATACGCGTTAGATTGGTTGGGTTTAACCACGCGTATTTAGACACTTCACCATTTGATAACGTCAGCGCAGCTACACCTTGCGCGCGCGGTGTAATCGCTTGAGCCGCATCCACTTCAACCAAACGGATATTGCCCTGTCTTGCGTATACAAATGTAGGATCAGCTTGCCAAATAGATGACAGCGTTAATGCTACGGTCGCCTTTTCGCCGGATTGAAGGACTTTGCTTGCGCCTTTAGTACCAAACCAGTTTGGCAGACGATCAATGCCGTAGCGCTTAGGTGGTAGATATTCGGTCGTAATGTCTGTGCCTTTGGTTAGCTCTGTCGCCAATGCATAAGTCACAGGTGTACTGGTTAGGATGTCTTCTGCATTCACGTTCAGTGACATCACAGAACCAGCCATTAATACACTACCAAGTACACTCACTTGAGCCGTTGCTTTTACTGAGCTAGCGATACGATTCATTAAACAAGTCATGATTACGCCTTTCTTACAATTCGGTATAGCGTTGCTGCTAGGAAAAACGTTGCAGAAACGATGATGATTGAAGCGCCCGATGGCACTGGCAGTTTGAGTTCCATAGGCAACACGGTTCCAACCAAACATGCGATGGTTGCGAGTAATGCCGACAAGAGAACAAAGCTCCCCATACGTTTAGTTAACAATCGAGCGGTCGCACCTGGAATCAACAATAAAGCACCCACTAGAACTGCACCTACGATCTTCACCGCTGCAATTGTCACTAAGGTGATCATCATGACAAACAAGTAATCGTAAAAGCTGGTGTTGTAACCACGAACCTTAGCTATATCAGGGCTGATACAAGTCAGGAGAATGCGGTTGAATGTCGGTATCAAGAGCAAGATGATGATCGCGCAACTACCTGCGAGAATCGCTAAGTCTTGGTCTGTTACCGTAAGAATCGAGCCAAACAGTACGTTTTCAAGCATGTGGATATTGATCTTACGAGCAACATACATCAGTAACGCCGCACCCACTGCCAGTGCTAAAGCAAGGAAAACGCCAACTAAAGTATCGTATGGCACATTGGTTCTGTTTCTTACAAAGTGAAGAAGCAGCGCGAAGATCATACAGAAGCTAAACAGACCAATAATTGGGTTTTCTGGTGGCTCGCCAAGCAAAACACCAATAGCGATACCGGTTAACGCTGCGTGGCCGACGGCTTCTGAGAAGAAAGCCAGACGCTTGGCAATCACCAAAGTACCCAGGCCACCTAGTAACGGGCCCAGTAACAATGCAGCAACCAGTGCATTGACCATGAACGCATACATGAAGCTGCCAGATAACCAACCCGCTTCAACACCACTTACGGCAAGTTGTCGTAGCCAATCCATTACGCAACCTCCTTCGGTTTGTTCATCGCAGCACCACTGCTGTAATGCTGGAATAAGCTTTCAATCTTACTTGGATGTAGTACCTGTTCGTGTGGACCACTATCAACCAAGAATCGATTCACAACATGTACATTGGCTTCAAGGCGACGTACTGCGGTTACATCGTGGTGAACCGCAAGGATCGTGCGACCCTCGTCAACACATTCACGAATCAGCGATTCAAGATAACGAACGCCCTGTTCATCCATACCGGTCGTTGGTTCATCCAACACCAATAGACTTGGGTTATCCAATAGCGCTTGAGCAAACAACACACGTTGCTGCTCACCACCCGACAACTGTCCCATTCGGCGATCGCTACGTGTCGCCATACCGACGCGATCCAATTGTGCTAATGCAAGATCCAATTGCTTGGACTTACGACGCCAAAATAGCGGAATTCGAGTTTGGTTAAGCAACACGAAATCCATGACCGTCAAAGGCAAGCTCGATTCGAAGGTCGCTTTTTGAGGAACGTAACCAATACTTGGCTTTTCTGGCCAATGAATATTGATTTGCCCAGAGAAAGGCGTAAGGCCAAGAACAGAGCGCAGCAGAGAAGTTTTACCACCGCCGTTTGGCCCCATGATTACATGACACTGACCCGCTTTAAGTTCTAGTGAGATATCGTCAAGAATGACGTTGTTGTCGTATTGCAGACCGAGGTGATTGATTGAAATCGATGGACCTAACATTATGCGTTCCCGCTTTTAGCTTGGTTCGCCGCCGCAAATTTCATAGCTTCGATTAACGTCTCGAGGTTCTTCTTCATCTCAACTTCGACTTTATCGTCTGCATATTCGCCGTGCGTCATGTGAGAAAAACGGTAAAGCTGAACACCTGTTTCCGCTTCAATGGTGTCAACAAAGCGATTTGGCATGTTGAGCTCATAGAACAAAACATCAATGCCCGAAGCGCGGATCTTTTCGATCGTATCTTGCAGTTGGCTCGCACTTGGCTCAACACCGTGTGCTGGCTCAATCACCGCCGCCACATCTACACCAAACTCTTGCAGAATGTACCCATACGCATTGTGCGTGGTCGCCACCTTCATACCTGAAGTATCTAACTCACCTAATGACAACATCGCATCGCGCTTCATAAAGCGAAATTGCTTTGCGTATTTACGTGCATTCTTACGATAAAAAGCCGCGTTGTCAGGGTCGAGCTTAGAGACCTCACTCGCGATGGTGTAAACCTTTTGAATTGTTGTCGAAAGCCCAACAAAGGTATGTGGGTTAACGGCACCTTGACCAACAGACTGACCAAGAGCAGGAAGTAGAGGCACTTCTTTGTTTGCTTCGATCACGACTAGGTCATCACGTTGCGCGGCTGAAATCACTTTAAGCGCGAAGTCATCGTGACCAATACCGTTTACCACGATGGCGTCCATCTGGCTCAATCTCTTCAAGTCGTTCGGTTGTGGCAAGTAGTTATGCGGATTAAAGCCGGCATCAACCAAAGGAAGGATGTTCACTTTGTCGCCTACTACTGCTTTTACGTAGCTGTAGTAAGGTTGAAGCGTGATACCAATCGTCAGCTTGTTGCTGTCGATCTTATATTCTTTTGCCAATGCATTGGGTGCCATGAACACCGCTAATAACGACATGAACAGAGTCATAATTCGCATAGTAATTCTCTTATTATTAGTGAGCATCGCTTTCATGATGCTGTTCAATTTCTGATTCGTTCACGACCATTTTCCAACCCGTAGACTCTAGCGTGTGTTGGTCAAAAGTAGCGGGCTGTTTCGCTACACCGCCCAAGAAGATCCAGATTTCAGGAGAAACGCTGTTCGCATTTAAAATAAAGGAATCCGCAAAACCATGATCGGTAGGCGTAGCTTGTTCACTTGGAGTAGAAAAGTAATAACCACGCTCGTCCAGTACCCAAGCATGAGAACCTTTGCGCTTCCAACTCTGATCTTCTACAAACGGGGCAACCCATTCATCTTTAAGTGATGCAACACTCGGCCATTCACCATCTGAGTCCATGCGCAGGTCACGGATTTCTTCATGCGCTAAACGCAGCTCTGATAGCATCGCCAAGTTTTCTTGTTCAACATCAGTCACTAGAATTTGATGATCAAGCACTGCTTTAACGTGGGATTCAGCTTGATGAAATGGGATTGCGACAGTTGCAAAGCAAAGGATGAACACAATGATCAGTCCTACCCATTTGCCCTCTCTGCCGCCCGTATCAGCACGTACGCTTTGAATCATCATTTTTCACTGATCTCTACAACATCAACTTCAACTGGAAACTCATGACCTGAATCGAACACAAGGTAGAACTCAGTGTCAGGATGTGGGAATTCAACGATAGAACGTTTATCTGTCATCTCTTTTGCAATCAAGTTGTCTTCGTAATCGTACATCTCAACTGCGTAATCAATCGCTTTGCTGCCATCCGAATAACCCGCTTCACAAGCAACAGTCTTACCTTCAAACCAGCAGCTCATCAGTGGAAAGTGTGCTTGCGCAGGTAATGCAGCGAAACCAAGTCCCAATGCTAAGCAAGGAGTCATTAAAGCGTTAAGTTTTGTTTTTATTGTCATGGTTCGTACCCTAGCCACAGTGCAAATTCTCAGAAGTAAACTGAGCGTAAAGGGCTCAAATGAGCCCTTAAGTTTTTTTGATTCTTAATCAGGGATCTAGCCCCGATATCACAGACTATTGAAGCAGCGCTTCGAACGTTAGGTGAACGTTCGCGCTTGCTTTGTCTGCCAGTGGGTTGTCAATCAACTCACCTTTGTAGTTCGCTTTCATTACGTAACGACCTGCTACGTCTGGAGTAAACGTGATTTCACCGTTCTCATCACTCACCACATCAATCTGCTCTTGGTGGTTGCGGTAAAGCGTACCTTCACGAGTAATCTCCGCTTTCACGTCTTTCTGGATTTCACCGTTGTAGAAGAACTGGAATGTCACAGGTTCGCCTTCAACGATATCTGAAGGGTGTGTCACAGGCTTCATTTCTAGAAGCTTGCCTTCAATTTTGAACACTGAATCCGTTGGCTTACCTACCGTGATGTAGCTTTCTGCACGAGTGAAGCTGATCTGCGTTACCACGTCACGTGATTTTTCAGGTAGAACTGAGTCACGCTCAGCTTTGTTTGCTTTAATCCACTTCACCGTGTCACGGCGACCCGCTTTGTATTGCGTGTAGTAAGACGGCTGGTTGTTGATCGCCACTTTGTGTGTACCTTCTTCTTCAAAATAGAAGTCGAAGATTGAACGACGTTTGCCACGAATAACGAAGTTAGGACGCTCGCTGCGGCCATCTGGCATGATGACATGAGCATTTTCGCTTCCAGCAGGCTTATCAAAAACAAACGTACCGTGAGACGCAGTAACATCGAACGTTAGCCAATCACCACCTTCTTTAGATACAGTAAAGTGAGATGGCAAAATCCAACGTGGGTGAGCTTGTGCCGTTGTCGTTGCTGCTAGGCCGAATGCCATCACACCCGCTAGAGCAAGTGCTTTGATTTTTGTCTGTTTCATCATGTTCAATTCCATTATTCATAATTGTTAGCCGTGTCGCTCTATCTGAGCCTACGATGACCACTGTCTATTCTGTTCAGCTTGGTTTTAGTTCGTACTTACTAGTTACTGTTCGCACTTGCTATTTAGCGATGTAGTTCAGGGTGATTTCACCCGTCTCTTCCGTTGCTTTTAATTCGTAAGATATGTTTGAATCTGCGAGTGATACTTTTTGGCGAAGGTAATTACGGCCACCGTGTTCACGAACCACTTCGATATGAACCGTGTACTCGCCTTGTTCTAACGTTTCACCGCTGTCGCTCTTACCATCCCACACGAAACGGTACTGGCCAGCAGGACGTGTTGCAGACGTCACAGCATCAACCAGTTCACGATCGTAACGGCCAACCTTTCTCCACCAGCTGCGCAGATCCTTAAGCCATTCGTCTTTACCGACCCAAAGCTCAATGGTTTTCACTGACTTTCGTTCGCTGTTCTCTACCCACACCGCCACATAAGGACGCGCATACATAGAGGTATCAATCTTTGGAAGCTCGAAGCTCACATCAAGTTTTGCCGTATCAGGAATCGCTTGTGCCATACCTAGGCTTGGCAAAAGTGATAAAGCAAGAAGCGCCTTGCTCCAGTTCATTTTTTTCATTTTTAACAACCTTTTAAATCCGTTTAACCTTAAGTTCGCTCTTCAATCCGATTCATCAATCGAATCAAGCGTTAAGGCACGGCGACAAAATAGATAACCAATGAGATTGCAGACCCAAACACCGTCCATTTGATGGAAGTATTAAGCGTCTTTTTCTTAGGTAACAGTAAGCACACGCCAGTAAGCACAAAGAAGATCATCAATAGCGCAGTGATATCGATAAACCATTTCCATACTTCACCGCTGTTACGACCTTTATGCAGATCGTTCAACAATGCGATAACGCCGTAATTAGTGGTTTCGACTTCTACAAACTCAGACGTAACGTCAACAAAAACGGAAGCGTTGTAGCCGGGTCCTTTGAAGTCCATAGATACCTCACCGATGAGCAACTCACCATCTTCAATCTCTGCATAGATGTCCAAACCAGAAGGAACGCCGGAGAGGTTGGCTTCTTCGAACAGAAACGTTTCAAAGGCTGTCTCGTCAGCTTTTAAACGTCCGTCTTGAACCGTAAATAAACTTGTAGGAAGCGTTAGCGTAGAGCGTTGGATATTGGGTTGGCTTGATTCAAATAACTCAGGTCGGTTCAGGGTGATACCGGTTACTGAGAAAAAAAGAACCACGAACAGAAGCGCCATAGAAATATAAACATGAAGTCGACGAGCCCATGACTGAACCGCCCTACTTTTTAACGACATACAAACCAATACCTATAAATTTTATGGCGACAATTTAGTTGATAATCATTCGTATTGGCATTCAATTTACATTGTTTACGTTTGCCGAGTGGCGTAAGGAAATTTACATAACATTACATGGGAAGTAATCGAACTGTATGCATATTCTTGCTAACGTGTACTAAAGGGATTTGATTCGTTTTATTAGAGGTTATTGATAACAGGGTCAAAGCTCAAAAAAGCTCAATCTCAACATGCTTGATTGAGATGGGTTTAAGGTAACAGTCGTAGCTTTAAGGATAGAAAGTTGGGACTATTTGATCACTGGTTTGATGATAGCTAATGAAGCTTAAAAGGATTTGAAATGCGTATTTTTGTTTTGGCTTTTGCTGCGCTAGTGACGGCGTGCACCAGCCAAATAATCAGCACGGAAGAACATATTCAACAATACATCGGTTCAGACATAACCGATGTACAAGAACGTTATCTCACCGAACGGTCACGCCCTATCAGTTTTTGGGCGTCTCGAAACTATGCTTGGATTGAAACCAAGAAACCGTTAGACAATGGTTATACAGTACACGCATTCAAAAACCCTTATCGTGACTGCACCATTAATTGGGTTGCTGATACCAGCGGCGTGATTCAAAGTGCTACGTCCAGCGGCACGATGTGCGAGCCTTAACTGCCGCATTGGAACGATAAAGTTCAAAAAGCTTTAACCGCCAAAATTAAAAAGGGTGTCATTTGAACCATCAAATGACACCCTTTTCTATTTACTACTTTCTCTTGTCTTCTTTTGCGTTAACAGCAGTTAGACGTTGCCGTTTTCACTAACCGTTCTTAGCTGAGTCAGATATTTAATCCAACCTTTTGCTTCAGAAGAAGGCTCAATGTTGTTCGCACGTTTCGCTTGAGCAAGAGCATTATCAAGATTCTTTAGCTTGTACCATGAACGTACTTTCGCTAAAGCAACATCAGCTTGCTTGTTCTTGTCTTTCACTTTATCCAAAACAACCAGAGCACGATCGTAGTAACCTTGTTGAACCAGTAACTGAGCCACATTCCAATGATATTGCGTGTCTTTTCTAGACGCTAACGTCCACACTTCAATAGCACTGTCCCACTCTTTCGCTAACTGCCAGTAGGTTGCTTGCTCAGCCAGGAGTTGAACATCGCTGTTCGCATCATCTAACTTACTAATTTCTTGTGCTGCGCGCTCTGGAATGCCACGTTTCGCGTAAAGCTGCGCTAACAAGCGGCGATCTGAGTTCTTCAGCTCTACCCCTTGAAGATCAGCCAACGCTAGTGTGTTCAATGCATCGCGGTTACGCTCTAGTCTTAACTGAATACCCACAAGTTGACGCCACCAGTTGTCTTTTTCTGGCTGAAGTTCAATCAGGCTTTCCAGTGTTGGAATAGATTGCTTCCATTGCTTTAACTGTAGTTGTGCACCCAATTTTAGCGAAAGAGGCGACAGTTCTGATTTCGCATTGAACTTGTCGCGATTACCAATAGCAACCAGTACTTTTGACCAGTTTTCGATTTGGTATTCCGCTTGTGCAATTCGCATCCAAAGCACGTCTTTCTTTTCTGCCTCTGGCGCTGTTTTTACTAACTCGTAGTAATGTGGAAGCGCGTTTTTGAACTGTTGATCGTTTAATAACAGATCCGCAAGCATACGCTTCGTTATCCAAGCTTGTTCATCCACAAGCAAATTGGTATCGACGGCGTATGTAAGCTGCTTAATCGCCTTATCGGTTTTGCCATCTTGCCAGTAAAAAACACCTAGCATACGAGCTACGTACGCTTTGTCGTAGCCCTTAGAAAGCTCTAAACCTGCTAGTACGTCAATGGCCTGTTTAACCTGTTCATCTTGAGCAAGCTTATGCGCCTTTTGAACACGAATAGCAGTATATTGGGTTAGCTCTTGTGCCTGTGTTGTAAGGGGCATTAACAACAAGCCCACTAATATCCATATATGTTTCATCATTTTGCCAACTTAAACTCTAGTTTCACGGTTTGACCAACCTGAGCTATCGCTTTTCCATCGACGACTTTCGGTTGATATTTCCATTTTTTAAGTGCTCTCATCGCTTCACGTTCAAACATACGACGTGGGTTTGCGTCAGTGACTTGAATGTCAATTGGACGTCCCGTTTCATCGATAGTAAAAGACATAATCACATGGCCTTCAGCTCCACGCTTAAGCGCTTTCGCTGGATAACGAGGCTCTACTCGATACAAAGGCATTGCTTGTTGGTTTGACCCAAAATCAGAGAATGTCGGTGCGTTAATCGCTAAGCCATCAATGGATGTGTTCAAATCCAATGAAGGCAAAGAAGACATCGAATTCAGAGGCGTAACTTCAGCTTGTGACTGAGACGTTTGCGCTTCCGGTGGCGGCTCTGGCATTTCTGGTTTTTCAGGGACTGCGCGTTGTCTTCTTTGAACTTCTTGTTCTTGTTCCACCATTACCATGTTGAAACTTAACGTCTCGCTATCGTCTGGTGAACGTTGGTGGCCATTATCGACCATCCAAGCCATGAAAGAAAACAGCGCTAAGCCCAACGCGCCCGCTAGCGGTAAAGCAAGAAATAGGCGAATCATTTATGAAGATCCTCCAAGATCATCGCTTATCAGCAGCAAGCGCAATGTTTTTAACACCTGCACCTTTCGCGGCATCCATCACTTTAACAACAGTACCGTTGTAAGCGTGTTCATCCGCTTGAATAACCAAAGAAGCATCAGGTTGTTCTAGCAACAAGTGCTCTAACGTCGCTTGGACACGTTCAACATCTACGACACGCTTGTCGATGAAAATGTCGTTTGCAGAAGTAATCGCAACAAAGATGCCTGCATCCTTTTGGCTTACTACGTTAGAAGCTTGTGGGCGATTGACTTCCACCCCTGACTCACGAACAAATGAACTGGTCACAATAAAGAAAATAAGCATGATAAAGACAATATCAAGCATCGAAGTAAGGTCTATTTGAGCCTCTTCGTTTTTAGAATGACATCGACCGAGTCTCATCGTTGACTCCTTAAAGATTTTTCTAATTTCAATTCTAAGCGGTTACATACTTTCGCTAAGCGAGCGTGAACGAACATGCCCGCTAACGCTGCAACCATGCCTGCCATGGTTGGCAGTGTTGCTAACGAGATACCTGAAGCCATCAATTTAGGGTCACTGCTGCCTTGTGTCGCCATAACATCAAAAACAGAGATCATACCGGTTACAGTGCCTAGCAAGCCCAACATCGGGCAAATAGCGACTAACAGCTTAATAAAATTCAAGTTTTGATTAAGCAAGATACTCGCTTGCCCTAACCAACCTTCACGAATGGCTTTGGCATGCCAAGAAGAGTGATCTTCTCTTTCATGCCATTTCGCTATCCAAGCTTGGCGTTGCTTAGGAAAGTAGAACGCAAGATAAAGCACACGTTCTACCACAAGCACCCAATACACTAGGACGACAGCCGCTAGCCACCACAGGACGAAACCGCCCTGCTCCATAAAGCTTGATAAAGACAGCAGCCAGTCACTCGTTAACCAACTCGCTGGTAATAGAGAACCCGACAAAATATCCATTACGCAGCAGTCCCAACTGGTGAAACAACAGCGTTTGATTCAACGGTCTTTTCAGCCTGCTCAGCAACAAGACCAATACCTTGCTTCTCAAGAATATTGCGAATGTTTTCTGCTTGAGTGCTAAGAATGTTGTGTGCCAGTAGAAGAGGCATTGCCGCAACCAGACCAAGTACCGTAGTTACAAGCGCCATCGAGATACCACCCGCCATAACTTTAGGGTCGCCATTACCAAACTGAGTGATCACTTGGAATGTTTCGATCATGCCGGTTACTGTACCTAAAAGGCCCAACATTGGTGCTAGTGCCGCCAATAGCTTAAGCATCGATAGACCTTTCTCTAGGTGAGTCTGCTCATCAACTACCGCTTCTAAAAGTCGCAACTCTAACGCTTCAACCGTTTGGTTTTGTTCCTTGTTGTACATCGCAAGAACACGACCTAGTGGGTTATCACCCGCTTGCTCAGGGTTCTTAAGTTGCGCGCGAATTTTCTGGCGTGCGATAGCAAGAGAGACACCACGAACTAATGCGATGATTAGACCAATAGCTAGTAGGCCAAGAATCACTTTACCAACCACACCACCCGCTTGTAGACGGTCAGTTAAACTTGGCGTAAGTGCTAATTGCTCTAGCATAAACCCGCGAGAAGGATCGACAACCACGTTAGATACTTCACCATTCGCTAACGAAGAAAGTGACGCTAACGTTGGACCATTTTGTGGTTGCTTAAGGTAAGCGATCGCATCTTCACGCTGAGTGTTCCAGCTAACATAGCCTTGCTCTGTCACAAGACCAATCGAACCTAGTCGGTAAGCGTCAACCTTGTTTGTATTGCCTTCACCATTAATGAATGCAATTTGAGATTTGCTAAGCTCAGAACTCGCTTGGATCTGTTCAACCATGCTCATCCACAAACCGGTCAGCTGTGGCATTGAAGGCAGTGATTTAGCATCAATGATTTGATCAACAGTTGCAGTGTGTTCAGCACGATCAACACTATTCACGGTTGAGCTAAGCTCTGCGCCGAGTTCTTTTGCGTTTTGACGAACGACACCGAACAGCTCGCCTAAGCTACCGATTTCTAAACGCAGCTTCTCTTCTAAGCGAGCAAGCTTGTTTTCGTTATCACTGAACGTTTGAGTCAGAACATCTGTCGCACCTTGGATAGACGTACGCTTCGCTTCAAGCTGAGCTTTGATCGCTTTCAGTTCTTGTTCTGTCTTTTTGAAATCAGCTTCACGCACTACGTTGTGAGAAGCTTGAGTACGGTTTTCTGATTTTGCTTTGTTAACGAGCTGAGCCGTTGAGTCTGAAGCTGAGAAAGCAGAAAATGAAAGTGATGTAATGCAAAGCAATGCTGCTAATGATTTTAAGTTCATTACTTAACCTCCGCAACAATTAAAGAAACAGGTAAAGTAATCAAGCTTGGGGCAGCTTGTTGGCCAGCAATATCGTACGCTTTATCTAGCTCAGACTTCATAGAAGAATCAAGTTCTTGCCATTGAGCTTCTGTTTGATTCCAAGCCCAGTATTGGCTGCCATTTAGGTTACGAGCAACTAAAGAGATACGACCTAAGTGCAGAACATCTGCCTCGATTGTTTTATCACTCGCCAATGCGACACGACCTTGGTAAACACCCAACTTAATGCCGTAGTCCATCTCGATTTGGTATGCCTCTAGGATACGGCGGTACTTCTCAGCATCACTCACATCAGCACGAGTCATCATTGCTTGTAGCTTTTCTACTCTTTCTAGACGCTGTTCTTTCTTAATCGGCACGTCTTTCTCTACCAACTGTTCAAGACCATCGATCATTTGATACATCAATGGCACAACACCTTGGCGTGTGTATTTGATTTCTTCGATCTGCTCTTCAATGCTTTGAGCTTCTTGGTTTTGGCTCTCAACTAATGCAGCAAGGTGATCGTGATAGATTTCTAGGTTTTTAACTTCTTCTTGCAGACGCTCAATCTCAGCTTGCAGCATTAAAGTCGCTTGTGAGCTTTTATCAATAACCTTTTGGCTCGAAGCCGACGCGTTATTGGTCTTGTTTTGAATTGATTGAGCTTGATCCAAGCTGTTTGCCATAGAAGACGTTGCAACCAAACTGATGGCAAGCGCTAGGCTAGTTTTTAAAAGATTCATAATTGTAGTCATTTACTATAGAAGAAGGTCAAATACATTTTATTGATAAATACTATTATTGATAAGCACTCTCATTATCATTAAAAGTCACTCGCATTACTAGGGATATTTTACTGAATAGCAGAATCACGAAAGGAGAAAGCCGAAACTTTCCCCTTAGTATTTAGGCTAACAATAGTACCCTACTAACAAATTAGTATTTTACCTGTAAAGTCGCCATGTAGTTACGGCCTTCGCCGATTACTACGTCTTCAGCAAATTGGTGGTTTGAAGATGTTGAACCGCCACCCGCTAGGTATTCTTTATCAAATACGTTCTCGACTGTTAGACGCGCTACGAAATCAAGAGAATCGTCGTACTTAAGCGTGTATGCAGCACCCATATCTACACGTGCGTAGCCGTCTTTCTTGAATGTGTTCGCGCTATCGCCGTAACGAGAACCTTCGTAGATAAGACCCAGGTTCACATCAACTTCGTTTGTTGCTGCATAGGTAGACCAAACGCTTGCTGCAAACTCAGGTACGTCTACTGGACGGTTACCTTCATATGTTTCATGGTTCGTGATTTCAGCATCTAAGTACATTGCAGAACCAGACATTGAGAAGCGCTCTGAAATAAAGCCTTGTGCGGCTAGCTCAGCACCACGGTGAACTTGTTCGCCACCTTGTGTCTTCGTCCAATCGCCTGATGAAGTGTCTTCTACATCCATTGAAATGTTTTCTTGGGTAATATCGAATACCGCACCAGAAACGAATAGACGTTCGTCCATCAGTTCCCACTTAGTACCGACTTCGTAAGACACGCCCGTTGCTGCGTCAAGAAGTTCGCCATCGTTGGTGTAGTTGCGGCTTCCGCTAGACACAACACCTTGTGGTTCGAAACTTTCAGAGTAAGAAGCGTAGATACTACCGTTTGATGCTGGGTGGTAAATCAGGCCAAGCTTAGGCGCTACATTTTCTTCTGCTACGCCATCACTTACTTTACGGTCGAAACGAGCACCCGCAAGAACTTGCCATTCATCATTAATAGTAATCAAATCTTGGATGTAGAAGCCCCAAGTATCGTAAGTACTCATCTTACCTAGCGATGTTGGACCCACTGACGGCGCTGGTACTGTTGCATCTGGTGCGTATTCAGCGCTGCTGAAGCGATCCATACCACGGTAATAGCTGTAGCCTAACCAGTTAGCACCGAATAATAGTTGGTGCTCTGTGCCCGCAAGATCTGCGGTTGTTGTTAGATCAACGTAAGCCGTTCTGAAACGCCATTTATCATGACGGTAGTTACCGCCTTGAGTCACGGTGCCCGTACCATCAGGATTCATATTTGAAAAGCTTGGGTAGCTTTCCATATCAATACGTTCGAAATCTTGGTAGTTGAAACCTGTTTTTAATGACCATGTATCAGTCAGGTTAGCAGCAATATCAAAACCAACGTTCTCAACATCATTCTCGATCTGTGACCACTGTGCATCCCAGATGTGCTTGTCGCTACCTACTCGGTTGCCGTCTAGCGTGTATAAAGCGCCAGAATCTACGCTACCTTCGTCGTTAGTTTTGTCGTAATGAACAGAAACTGTCACGTCTTCAGTTACATCGTAATCAACGAATACACCACCAACAAAACGTTCTGTTTGTGGTTCAGTTCCGTCACCATAAGTTCTCCAAGAGCCGTAGCTTTCTTTAGATAGAATCGCGCGACCACGTAGAGTTTCAGCGTCGTTCAAAGCGCCACTTACGTCTACCGTTGTACGAGAATGGTCATTAGAACCAATATCTTGGCTAACACTTACTTGCGTATCGTAAGTTGGCTTTTTGCTTACCATGTTGATCAAACCACCTGGTGCAGAAATACCGTAAAGAAGACCAGAAGGTCCTTTTAGTACTTCAACACGCTCTAGCAGTTCGATTGGTTGACGGTAGTGAGACCAATGTTGCTGGCCATTTTTAAGGAAGCCCGAAGAGCTTTCTACCGAGAAACCACGTAGAGAGAAACGTTCACGGTTACGGCTTGTACCGCCAGCACTTACACTCGCGTCATTCTTAAGCACGTCACCAAGCGTTGTTGCACGCTGTTCATCGATGATTTGCTCATCGATTACTAAAACTTGTCCCGGAGTCTCTAATTGAGTCGCCTCCATGCGCATTGCTGTTGTGTTCGTGTCGGCTTTATAACCGTAGTCACGACCTTCAACAACCATATGCTCGTCTGTTTTTACTGTTTCTGCCAATACTGCTGGTGAAGCTAATACTGCGCCGATCACTAAAGCCAATGGGCTCTTTGAAAACATGTCCTTTACTCCGCTTTTATTCTTTTAGACGAACACTTTGTTATTTATTCGATGTGTTCGCTGAACCGTTGCCGGTACCACTGAATTATTTCGGGAGTGAATATAAGTGATAACTATTACCATTTGCATTAAATTTACATTCTTTGCATTCGTAAAGTTTTGTAAAGGCCTGTCGGTGAGTCATATTTGAGGAGTTCAACAAAACCATTCAATACAAATAGTTAAGGCTCATGGACGTAAATCGACTGGTTATCTTCACCGAATTTTTTGAAAAAACGGTATTTGTTCAGTCAATTGAAGACGTGAAGATTGATAAGAAAATCATCTCTTCTTATTTACTACCTCTGAAACGACAAATTTATGTATAAAACCCTCGATAGATGTAAAATAATAGTGAATTATTTTGTTTTTATTTGTTTAATTTACACAATTATCAGTGATTTTGATCACATCTATAATTCCAAACTCATTTTTTGTTTTTCGAATTGATTATCCGACTGCTAATCTCCTGCTCACTTTGAAAAGGTATCAAAGTTATAAATAATAAGGAGTGTTCTAAATGAATACCAAGAAACCTATGTCTCTGACTGGTCGAGTAATCCTCGGTATGGTCGTAGGTATATTAACGGGATTCGCCATTCAATCCCTTTTTGCAGACAACGGATTTGTTAACAACTACATCGTTAACGGACTCTTTGAAGTGGGCGGACAAATCTTTGTCGCCAGTTTAAAAATGCTTGTTGTGCCTCTAGTCTTCGTTTCACTAGTGTGCGGTACAAGTTCTCTTAAAGACTTATCAACTCTTGGCCGTATGGGTGGCAAAACGCTTGCACTTTATATCGGTACTACTGCCGTTGCCATCACTCTAGCATTAACTATCGGTAACCTGTTCCAACCTGGAGCTGGTGCGGATCTTACTGCTGCGAGCTCTTTCAAATCAGCGGATGCCCCTTCTCTGGGCCAAGTAATCATCGACATGTTCCCAACCAACCCTATTCAGGCGATGGCTGAGGGCAAAACGTTACAAGTTATCGTATTTGCAGTGTTGTTTGGTATCGCAATCAGTGCAGCGGGCAAACCCGGTGAACGTATCGCTGCAGTTTTCTCTGATCTAAACGAAGTGATCATGAAGCTAGTCGCGCTACTAATGAACCTTGCTCCTTACGGCGTATTCTTCTTGATGGCGAAACTGTTCTCTGGCCTTGGCTTAGGTGCAATTTGGAACCTAGCAGAATACTTCTTAGTGCTTGCTGGTACCCTGCTGTTGCATGGCTTGGTGACTTACAGTGCGATGCTTAAAGGATTCACAGGTCTTAGTCCGATTACGTTCCTACGTAAGATGGAAGATGCAATCATGTTTGCATTCTCAACAGCATCTTCGAACGCAACAATTCCAGTAACTATGGAAACGGCTAAGAACCGTATGGGCGTAGACAACAAAGTCGCTTCTTTCACAGTACCACTAGGTGCAACTGTGAACATGGACGGCACTGCAATCATGCAAGGTGTTGCGACGGCGTTTATCGCGCAAGCGTACAACATCGACCTTTCAATGGGTGATTACCTAATGGTTATCCTAACGGCGACACTGGCGTCTGTTGGTACTGCAGGTGTCCCTGGTGTTGGTCTTGTTATGCTAGCGATGGTATTGAACCAAGTTGGCCTGCCGCTTGAAGGTATTGCTCTAATCATGGGTGTTGACCGCCTTCTTGATATGATTCGTACCGCTGTAAACATCACAGGTGATAGTGCCGTATCTATCATCGTTGCTAAGTCTGAAGGCGCTCTAGACGAGTCTCGCTTCAACGACCCAGCAGCAGGTGAGAAAGAAGAAGAAGTTAAGCTAGCTCGCCAACAGGCATAGTCTCGCTTATCTTATGCTCTTGTCTTCAAGCTCAGGCGTAATTAATGGCTACGCCTAGCCCATACCAAAGCGCATAAAGAAAAACGCCACTGCAGATGCAGTGGCGTTTTTATTGGGCTATGTTTCTTAGCACGCTTTCAGTCATAGTTATCTATGGAGCAAGACAGGTAACAGCAGGAAGCTAATCAGCGATTGGGAACATTAGATTTACTCTCAATCCCCCACCTTCTCTATTCTCAGCAGTTACATGTCCATTCATCACACCCATCGCTTCTTTAACAATCGCAAGGCCCAGACCGTAGCCACCAGACCGTTTGTCTCTTGCTGATTCAATACGAGTAAACGGGTCGAATATACCTGCAATCTTGTTATCAGGAATACCGTCACCGTCATCTTCTACAGATATTACACTGTAACGTCTATCCATTACCTGTTCGTATGTCGTCACGACCACATGAGCGTTCTCACCCGCGTATTTAATGGCATTCCCGACCAAGTTACCAATGACTCGAAGCAGTAGCCTCTCATCAACGTTCACCATTGATATCGGCGTCTCTAGGGAACCAATCAAAGTTTGATTCGGTTTTAAATCGTTTTGCATCTGCGCGATCAACATTGAACAATAGTGCTCAAGGTGCATTAAACTTAACTTGGAGTCATAGCGAGAGGTTTCTAAGCGGCTAAATTCAAGTATCTCACCCACCAGCTTATTCATCTCTTCTGTTTCATTTTCCATTCGTTCTAGCAAACCAATGCTTTTATCATCAACCTTGCTGCGCAGTAGGTGTAGTGCGAGGTTTTGCCTTGCTAATGGTGTTCTTAACTCGTGTGAGACATCACGAATCAAACAACGTTGCTTTTCAGCCAGAGATTTAATCTCAAAGGTCATATAATCAAAATCGTGTGCAAGCTCGTTGAATTCACGCGTGGTGGAGTTCAACTCCGACACCACACTGACCGTGAAGTCACCTTGAGCCAGTCTGCGGCTCGCTTCTCTCAATCTATCCAACGGTTGCTGAAGGCTTTTGGCCATGATAATCGAGAACAGAGACAATACGACCAATGCAATCAATGCTTTAAGCATATAGGAATATGGCGCAAAAGATTTTGCGGGATGAAACTGGTGCGGTAGTTGGATAACCAGTGTTTTACCGTTATCCAGTGGTAGGCCGAAGATCGGCTTACTCACACGATCACTAAGTTGGTGATCTAACGTTCTTAAGTATTTGAGCTTAAATTCAAAATGTGGGTGCATGTGACGATGTGTGATCGGACGATTGTCTTTGTCGATGACGAACAGATAATACTGCTGAGCATTACCCCAGTCCGCGAGTTCATCCATGTCCCCTTCTTCGATCAACACATTCGCTTGGTAAGCAAGGTCGAGCATTTCCGCTTTTACCGATTCTGGGACTTTAAGCAGCGCTTTCATCAAGGCTCTTTCAGCGACACCTTGCAGGATCAAAATACTCACCAAAATGACGGTCAGGTAACTGAACAATTGGAAAGTGAGTCCGTCTTTACGCTTAGCAATAAAATCAGGGCAACGCAGCAGTTTTTTACTCATGCTCCGACCGACTCTAGGTAACTGTAACCTTTACCACGAACGGTTTTTATATGTTGCTTAGACAAACCTGCCTGAACGAGCTTTCTACGTATATTGCTGATATGCATATCTAAATTACGATCGAAGGGACACAATTCTTTCTTGAGTACATGGATTTGCAGATCAGATTTTGAGACGACAATACCGTCATTTTTGACCAAATAATCAAGCAAGTCTTTTTCAGTGCCAGTTAATGGCAAACGAGAGAGTTGTTCACACAAGCCGTGATTAGAGGAAGCTAAAGATTGTCTTTGGCGTTCAAAACCCACTCGGCGCAAGATCACCTTAATACGGGTTAAGAGTTCAGGAACATTGAAAGGTTTAGCGATGTACTGGTCGGCGCCTGCTTGGTAGCCATCGAGCATTGAGGCATCGTCGTTAAGCGCGGTTAGCATAAGAATGGGAGTAGCAAAACGCTGACAAATACGTCTTGCTACTTGAATGCCGCTTAGGTTCGGAAGCATTACATCGAGTAGAACCAAATCGACAGGGTGAGATTGAATAAACTCAAGCGCGGATTCACCGCAATGAACAGTATCAACGTGATACCCCTCATTTTCTAACACTTCACCCAGTAATTCACACAATTGAATATCATCATCAACAACTAAAACGCGAGACATTACACATACCGATAAATAAGAACTGTTTGCATTCTAATTATCGTTATTATTGATTTCAATTATAAAGTGCCCGATTTCCTCTATAGAAGAAAATCTTTTTCAATCGGTACAAATTTTGATGCAGAATCGATAAGATTTTGAGCAGTTAACCCGGGAACACCATACACTTCAACAGGCTTGCCAAAGCGCTCTTTGATTCGCTCTACAAGGATTTCGAAATCACCGTCTCCTGATACCAAAACAATCGTATCAACCGTCTCAGCAAGTTCTATCGCGTCTAACGCAATACCCACATCCCAATCGCCTTTTGCACTGCCATCTCGACGCTGAATAAACGGCTTTAACTTCACATTAAAGCCCACACCACGAAGGATATGATGAAATTGACGCTGCTTTGGATCTTGGCTTGAGATTGCGTAAGCATTAGCTGCAATAACGTTACGCCCTTCCGTGGCAACATACCAAAACTGGTTATAGTCGAAGTTAGAACGGTATTTGTCGCGCGTCGTGTAGTAAACGTTCTGAACGTCGACCAAAATTGCTATGTTTTCCATAAATTCATACCTTTAGATTTTCCGTATACCCTATTCTATTCAATTGTAAAATGCGAGTCGCTTTACTCAATAAAAATGAACCTGCCAGCTATCGTTAACGTAAATCTAATATCTTTAGCGTAAAGCTAAGTGTCTTTACGTAATCCTAACTATGCTTATTGTAAGTGGATTTGTTTTGAGCGTTTCTTAGGTGGTTCTGATCTTCACCTTCTTCTTTACGTAGCGTTCAAATCGTACTCAGGCTTAGAGTTTTTAAAGGGAGGTTGGCAATGCTGCACCGACAAACACACAATTCGATAGTAAGCATCGACACAACCAAAGCGATGCAAACTTTAAATCAACCATCAAACTCTGGTAGCTGGTTTAGTTTGCTTAAACTACTGACCATCAGCACGGTAATAATCATGAGCTTAACCATCAATTCAGTACTCGCCTACCCCGCTTATTCTCACTCAAAGCCTTTGCCACACCGCAGTGTGATTTATTTCGCTCCAAAGGAAGATTCAATCGTTAAAGAGTTTCTGAATGAAGTGTTGCTCAATAACTGTCAATTGGACGAACGAGATGTCGTCATTATGGTTATTGCTGAGAGTGGTTACACAGTCCCAACTTGGTTAGAAGAAGAGTTTAACTTAGAAGCAGTCACCAGTATTTACGAGATCCCGAAAGGATCACATACCGCTGTTTTGATTGGTAAAGACGGGAAAGAGAAGCACCGATGGAGTGGCAAAACAGATTGGAAACAGATCACCAATATCATTGACGAAATGCCGATGCGCCAACAAGAAATGCAGCGACAAGGCAGCCGCTGCAGAATTTGATTCTTGATGGACTCAGTAGTGGCTTAGAGATCCAATTAGAAGGTCAAACGATCAAGCTTGTTTGTTAAACCAAGCAAGTTTTTCATGGAGCTGAGACACGCTGCCTACAACAATCAGCGCTGGGCTCTTTGCGACGCTCGCAAGGTCAGCTAAATCACGTAACCCACCTCTAAACACCTTTTGTTCTTGGCGTGTACCGTTTTCGATGATCGCAACTGGCATGTCAGCTCGCATACCATTATCGAGTAGATTCTTCTGAATGTTCGGACTCTCTTTCAAGCCCATGTAAAACACGATGGTATGGTTGTGCTGAGCAAGAGATTGCCAGTCAATATCTTCGCCATCTTTCTTCAAGTGACCTGTAATAAACTGCACGCTTTGTGCATGATCACGGTGCGTCAACGGAATGCCCGCATAAGCCGTTGCTCCGGCAGCAGCTGTGATGCCCGGAATCACTTCAAATCTCACGTCATTCTCAGCTAACGTTTCACACTCTTCACCACCACGACCAAAGATAAACGAGTCACCACCTTTTAGACGCACTACGTGTTTGTTCTCTTGAGCTTTGGTCACTAATAGTTGGTTGATCTGATCTTGCGGTACGCAGTGATGATCGAGCTTTTTGCCCACATACAACATTTCCGCTTCTGGATTAGCCATCGCCAAAATATCTTTTGATACCAAACGGTCATAAACCAACACGTCTGCTTGTTGAATCACTCGTGCCGCTTTTAACGTAAGTAAGTCTGGGTCGCCCGGACCTGCACCTACTAATGAAACAAATCCTGTGTTTCCTGTTTTAACATTCGATGGCGATACTTCTGACATGCTTTGCTCCGAAAGTTAGCTTGTTATATTTCAAGCTTAATTCTGTATGACGATTCATCGTTGTATGAATCACCAATATCCCTACTTCTTAGACTATCAGTTGTTGCCATAAAACTTTACGATTAATTCTAATCAAGATAGAAGTTTATATAACAAAACAATCTATTACGTTGGAAAACCCTGACATTTGCACCATCATCAAGCACACATTGCTCGCCTTAGGTGCACGGTTAACAAAGTAGAGAGTGTTAAGATCAAAAAAGCCCCAAATCAACAGCTTGGGGCTTAACACACATTATTAGTTGCTCATTAACCTAGAACTATCTAATTACTTAGCGCCTAGAGAAGGAGCTGTTTTAGCATGAGTTAGGTATAGAGGAACACACGTCATTAATAGACCACCAACGATGTTACCTAGGATTGTTGGGATAAGGTTGAAGTTCAACCATGTCGCGATACCAAAATCAGCGCCAAGAATCATACCTAGTGGGAATAGGAACATGTTTACCACTGTGTGCTCAAATACGAGTGCGAAGAAGATGAAGATTGGGAACCACATCATTGCTACACGGCCTGACACTGTACGAGCAGTCATGTTGCCAATCACACCTAGACATACCATAAGGTTACAGAAGATACCGCGTACGAAACACGTGATCCATCCGTCCATACCCATATTTTCAAAACCTAGGCTACGGCCCGTAGAAACAGCAATGAACTTTTGAGCAACAGCGTTTGGTTCTAGAGAGAAGTTACCTGTTAAAGAAACAGCAACAAGGAAAGCAACAATCAAAGAACCGATAAGGTTACCAAGACCAACAATACCCCAACAACGTAGGATACGACCCCAAGTAATACCTGGGCGGTTGTCGAATTTCGCTAAAGGTGCAAGGCCGAATACGCCAGTTACTAGGTCATAACCCATTACACTTAGAATGACGAAGCCAACTGGGAACACTAGTGCGCCAACAAGGCCAATACCGGTTTGAACCATTGCTGTAATAGCAACAACAACCGCTAGAGAAAGGATGATACCAGCCATAGTGCTTCGAATCAGAAGATCGCGAGTACTTGTTTTCGTTTTCGCTTCACCCACATCAATCATCGTTTGAACGAATTCAGCTGGTTTGTAATCAGGAGACATAAGGTTGTCCTTAAAAAGTTTAAATTAAAAGTTAAAATTGGATAGGAAAAGGCTCTAGTTGCCGAGTTAAGGCAATATCGAGAACTAGAACCCTTGAACTATCAAATCTTACTCATCCAAAGATTAAGCAGAGATTTCTACAGCGCCTTTGGCAACACGAGCTTTGTACGCTTTCACGTTGAAGTTCTCGTCTTCCATGCACACACCTGTTGCTAGGTTAAAGCGTTGCTTCTTAAGTGGGCTTGCTACCCAAAGCTCTTCTTTGTGCTCAACAATCAAGCCACGTGATAACACGTTAGATTGGAAGTATGGGTCTGTGTTGCTAATCGCGAATACTTCTTCAGCTTTCGTTGGGCGGAATACAGCTACTTGCTCACCACCAACCAACGCACAAACACCTGTACCTGGGATAATGTCTTCGATCTTACAAACTTTGGTAAATGCCATGATGTCGTCTCCCCTTAAACAGATTCTACGTGAATGATGTCGCCCTGATGCTTTGAAGTAATGGCTTCAGGGTGTTTCTCAGTGAATGTCGCAGGACGGTGTTGTTCACGACCATCTTCAACAAACACAACGTTATCATCGCGGTCATCAGCATTGATGAAGTGTGCAAAGCGCTTAAGTTGAGCTTCGTCGTTGATTGTATCTGTCCATTCACAAGCGAAGTTATCAACTAGGCCAGCAATGTCAGTTTCAAGTTGGTCATTGATACCAAGCTTGTTGTCTACAATCACTTCACGTAGGTAATCAACACCACCTTCTAGGTTGTCCATCCATACCGAAGTACGTTGTAGTGGCGCAGCCGTGCGGATGTAGAACATCATGAAACGGTCGATGTACTTGATTAGCGTTTCTTGGTCTAGGTCGCTTGCCAGTAAGTCTGCGTGACGAGGTTTCATACCACCGTTACCACATACATACATGTTCCAACCTGCGTCAGTCGCAATAATACCTAAATCTTTACCTTGCGCTTCAGCACACTCACGAGTACAGCCAGACACACCAAACTTCATCTTATGAGGAGTACGGATGCCTTTGTAACGGTTCTCGATCATCACGCCTAGGCCAACTGAATCTTGAACGCCGTAACGACACCAAGTAGAACCTACACATGTTTTCGCCATACGAAGTGCTTTTGCGTAAGCTTGACCCGTTTCGTAACCTGCAGCGATTAACTTCTTCCAGATTGCTGGTAAGTCATCTTTCTGAGCACCAAATAGGCCGATACGTTGTGCACCTGTGATCTTGGTGTACAAGTTGTATTCAGCAGCAACATCAGCAAGAACGCTTAGTGCTTGAGGTGTTACTTCACCACCCGCCATACGAGGGATTACAGAGTAAGTACCGTCTTTTTGCATGTTACCTAGGAAGTTGTCGTTGGTATCGTGCAGCTTCACTAATTCAGGCTTAAGGATGTGTTCACCCCAGCAAGAAGCAAGGATAGAACCTGCTAGAGGCTTACATACTTCACAGCCGTAGCCTTTACCGTATTTCTCTAATAGCTCATCGAACGTTTTGATTTCTTCGATGCGAATTAGGTGGAAAAGCTCTTGGCGAGAGTATGCAAAGTGCTCACACACGTCGTTCTTCACTTCAACACCAGCTTTAGCAAGTTCAGCGTTTAGTACTGAAGTCACTAGTGGAATACAACCACCACAACCAGTACCTGCGCCTGTTACTGCTTTGATATCACCGATTGTGTGGTGACCTTCAGCAACCGCTTGAGCGATCTTGCCTTTAGTCACATCGAAACAAGAACAGATAACAGCAGACTCAGGAAGAGAATCCGCGCCAAGTGTTGGCTTTTCAGCACCAGCATGAGCAGGAAGAATCAATGCATCTGGGTGTTCTGGTAGGTCGATTTCGTTCAGCATAAGCTGTAGAAGATCACCGTAGTCAGACGTGTCACCAACCATTACTGCACCAAGCAGCTTCTTGTTGTCTTCAGAAACGATTAGACGCTTGTAAACTTCTTGTTCTTCGTTTTGGTAAACGTAGCTCTTACAGCCAGGAGTACGACCGTTCGCATCGCCGATAGAGCCTACTTTCACGCCCAAAAGCTTAAGCTTCGCAGACATGTCAGCACCTTCAAATGTGCTTTCGTTACCAACAACGTGGTCAACCGCTACCGTTGCCATTTTGTAACCAGGAGCCACTAGGCCGTAGAACGTTTGGTTCCAAGACGCACACTCACCGATTGCGTAGATGTCTTTGTCTGTCGTTTGACAGTGATCATTAATCTCGATACCGCCACGTGGTGCAATACCCAGCCCCATTTGACGAGCAAGTTTGTCTTGTGGGCGAATACCAGCAGAGAATACGATGAAATCAGTTTCTAGCTCTGTACCGTCTGCAAAGCGCATTACGTTACGAGCTTCAGTGCCTTCAGGAGCAATCTCAAGCGTGTTCTTACTTGTATGTACGTTAACGCCCATACGTTCGATTTTTTGACGAAGTTGGTTACCACCCGCTTGGTCAAGCTGCTCAGCCATTAGCTTTGGAGCAAACTCAACAACGTGCGTGGTTACACCAAGAGCTTTTAGTGCGCCTGCAGCTTCAAGACCAAGCAAACCACCACCAACAACCACACCAGATTTAGAATTCTTAGCGGTTGCTTCGATAGCTTTCAAGTCTTCGATTGTGCGGTAAACGAAACAGTCTTTACCTTCGTTACCTTTGATTGGCGGAACGAATGGGTATGAACCTGTAGCAAGGATTAGCTTGTCGTATTGAATTTCACGACCAGTACTTGAGTAAACTGTTTTCTTTTCACGGTTAACGTTAATAGCACGCTCACCGATCAGCATGTTGATGCCGTGTTTCTCGTAGAAGCCTTCTTTAACTAAAGAAAGTTCGTCCGCAGTATGGTGTGAAAAGTAAGAAGAAAGGTGTACACGATCATAGGCTACGCGAGGCTCTTCACAGAAGACTGTGATGTCCATGTTAGCAACGTCTGTCTTCTCGACTAAATCTTCGATATAGCGATGGCCGACCATCCCGTTACCGATTACGACTAGCTTCATCTTGCTCATAAGAATTCCTGAAGGTTATATATTTCTTAACTGAGCGAATAATGAATTATGAAAGAAAATGAAAATATGATGTAAATCAATTACGAAATCGAACTACCCTAAAGGGGTAGGACAAAAGAGGTAGATCTGCTGATTTATCATACGAAGCAAACGAATAACCGTAGGTTTAATAAGGTTTAGCGGGGTTTTATATACACTTTCGTGCATTAGATAAGATGTTGTAAAGTTTCACAATAGGTTAGCAGTAACACAAGTAAATGACAATCATTTTCATTTGTGGTCATAATAAGTGTAATAACTCATGAAAGCGTTACAGGATCATGAGCAACTATGTATAAATATGAAGAATTTAATGACGCAAAAGACAGTCGCCCTTTTCCATTCCCCACTCATTCCACTCACAAACGGCGCAATTGGTTAACAGATGCTGTTGGTTGTTTAGCAAATGATAGGTTTACATAAGGAAAAGACCGGCACAAAAGTGATCTGATATAGCTTGTTCCTACTGGTGCTACTGATTAGAGAGCATACGTGGAAGTTTGAACATAGCATGAGGGTTTAGAATTTCAGATAGCAAAAAGGCCAGCATTTCTGCTGGCCTTTCAACTTTGAATAGTGGAGGCGCCTCCCGGAGTCGAACCGAGGTCCACGGATTTGCAATCCGCTGCATAGCCACTCTGCCAAGGCGCCTTCAATAGTGTTTTAAGAGAACAACTCTTTTGATTAATACCAAGCGAGGTAATA
>NZ_JBFRTN010000013.1:0-56970 GCF_041474095.1 Vibrio sp. 10N.222.54.A3 | reverse complement strand
GCCATGCTCGGCGCACAACCAAAAAGCCATCTACAAGTAGATGGCTTTTCTATGTTCGGGTGTTCACTGCTGCTATCTAGAGCATCGTTAACGCCAACTTCGCGAGGTTATAAGCATCGACATAACCCGAGTGCTGACGACCTTCCCACTCAATATTTTTGGCTTCTTGAGCAGCGCGGTGACCAATGCGTTTGTCTTTCAAGCGATTCTGAACACGGTAAAGCGTTGCGATGTTTAAGAACTCGCTAAACGGAGGCTCGATGCCTTTTTCAATACACTCTTTGTGTAAGATAAGGTCGTCACGTCCCCACGCTGCGTAGATTTTTTTGGGACCACCAAAGTTCTTAATCATCGACTTGATGACAGACTCTAATGGGCGACCCTGCTTTTCGATTTTACGAGGTGTAATGCCCGTTAACTCGGCACAGAATAGAGAGACTTCGTCTTTCTCTGGCTTAACGTAGTATTGTGCTCGCTTCACGATAGTACCGGATGCTAGATCAATCTCAGCAAGACCAACTTCAATGATCTCTCCTGTTGTTCCCACACCGTCTTCGCTCCAACAGCACATTTCCAAATCGAAACACACAACTCGATTGTGATTCATACGTCGCCTAATTCTCTCGTCAAAAATTTTGTGAAATTGTACATGAGCCCAATACAGAACTCGACCCTAGTTGTATCAAGTGCTCATTTAGCCTGCAATTGTCACTCGATTTCGGCCATTCGACTTACTTTGATAGAGCATACTGTCTGTTTTTTGCAGAATCTCTTCCGTGTTTTCATTAGCGTAAATAGCAGCACCAATACTCAAAGTACAACTGAGCTGTCGACCTTTGTGCTCACAATGAGACTGGCTCACTGTTCTTAGAATACATTGTAAGTATCGTTCTAGGGCTTCATGGTTTGTAATACTAGAAATGATACAGAACTCATCTCCACCTATACGAAACAGGTTATCCCCCTCTTTCAAGCTCACTGAAATCAATTTAATTACATGAATGAGTAAAGCATCCCCTGCAGGGTGACCGAATTGGTCGTTAATGCCTTTGAACTTGTCGACATCAAATCCGATGAGACTAAAGGGTTCATTTCGCTGTATCGCTTTATCTAACATCTTATTGAAAGCACGTCGGTTATAAACCTCGGTCAGGCTGTCGTGGTTGGCTAGAAAACGAAGCTCTTCTGTTCTTTTATCAAGCATTTGATACAAGCGCTCTTTCTCTCGGATTTGCATATTAACGATATACGCCAACAGCAATGAGATAGTTGTTCCGACTAACGCGATTCCGGTTAATACCAGATAACCATAGAAAGAGATGCATGAATCTATTTTGTAATCGACCTTCCAATCTCGATTGGTCAGTGAGATTGTTTTGGTAATGTGGTGCCCAGATACCGCTTCATAACCCTCGGTTTCAAACAATATTGGGGAGTCTTCTGCTTCGAAACCCGTATCGGTAACACGAATATAGACATCCATGTCTCCCACTGCCGAAGCCAGTAGATTTTCAAAGTAGTAAGTCGTTCGAACCACACCAATCACAACGCCAAGTAGATTATCGCTTTCGCCTTCAAACACAGGGTGATAAACCAACATGCCAGTCTTTGGTGTATTTTGATCTAAGCCGTCTTGAAGCAAGCGAACTTTGTCTGAAATATTCGCTTTACGTGTCTGTTTAATATTATCTAAAACCAGCTTGAAGCGCTCACGAGAAAAATAAAAGCCAAGTACATTGTCGTTTGCTTGTGTGTTGGGATACAGGTCACTAGCAATGAACGCCGGCTCACCATCTAAGATGTAACCAAAGACTTTGGCTTCGTGTTTTGGAATAGTGAACAGCTCGCAAGACGGGTATTTTTCTTTCATCTTAGCGGTATGCTCGGCAATCTCGTCTGCTGCCACTTTTTGCATCCACTGCAAGCCAATTAGACTTTTTGAAACATTAATCGTTTGTTGTGCAAAACGATCAAACTTATCCCAGTTTTCAGGATCATTTGCGTAGAAAAAATTAGCACCAGAACCAATGTAAGCCACGTCATTAGCGATAAACGCTTCCAAACTCAGTGTCTGGTGAGTAGCAAAGCTATCCAAATTCATATTTAACGCGCGGTTTTGGTTTAACGCGACTAATATAAAACACAACACAGTAATCAAAAAACTGACCAAAAATACGACCAATGGGAGAGTTCGTCTCTTCAACCCTGTAAGTGGGTCGGTAGTTTGCGGCATGTGGCTTCCAAATAGTCTCTAATGAGTTAAAAGTATATAACGGAAGGGAATCATGCTCCATTTCTGTTTAGTCTTAAAACTGACATAAAACGGGCATTGTTTACCTTGCCCTCACATCGACGACCAATATTCGACCGAATCTCGACTAAATTTCAAGCTAACACACCAAAAACCCACTTGATTAAAAACATTAAATACCACTCTTAAGCCTTGAATATGCTAGTATCCATCCATATTTATAGCTTGAAAGTGACCGTTTCGGCTTAGTGCCAATGAGTTTCTTTCCAACCTGTATATTCCTTTGAACCGACGAATATACCGTTAAATCAATTTTAAAGAGAAATCACTATGATCGTTGATTTGAACCTAATCCCACAAACGTTTGATATGCTTCACGCAGGCCTAACTGCATCAAGCGTTTTACTACTGTTAATTGCCGTTTCTCGTAAAACCAAAGTGGTTGAGAAAGTCGTAGAAAAACCAGTAGAAAAGATCGTTGAAGTTGAAAAGCCAGTTGAGAAAATTGTCGAAGTAGAGAAAGTTGTTGAAGTTGAACGTGTGATCGAAAAAGTAGTAGAAGTTGAATCTAAGCTGGCAACAGCACCAACAGATTCTGCAATGCAACTACTGTCTATCATGCAGCAAGAAGCTCGTTTAATTGACTTCCTAAAAGAAGACCTAACGTCATTCTCTGATGAAGAAGTTGGCGCAGCAGCTCGTGTTATTCACACTGGCGGTCAAAAAGTATTAGCCGATTACGTAACGCTGTCTCACATCCGCACTGAAGATGAAGAAACACGTATCACTATTGCTGAAGGTTTCAACCCTCAAGAAATTCGCCTAACTGGCAACGTAACGGGTAACGCACCATTCAACGGCACATTGGTTCACAAAGGTTGGAAAGCAACTAACATGAACCTGCCTAAGCTTGCTGAAAACTACGATGCATCTGTAATTGCACCGGCAGAGGTGGAGCTATAATGGAACACCAAAACCATTCTTCATCGCAAGAGCATTCACAAGAACATCAGGCGCCTAAGTTCAGTGTTGGTATCGATTTAGGTACAACACACTGCGTTTTGTCTTACATCGACACAAGCAATGAAGACGCTCGCGTTGAGGTGATGCAAATCCCTCAACTTACGGCTCCTGGTACGGTAGAAACTCGCAGCCAACTAGGCTCGTTTCTATACCAACCGCACGAACACGAAATGAACTCAGGTTCTCGCGTTCTACCTTGGTCATCTGAGCCAAAAGCACTGGTTGGTGCTATTGCTCGTAACCTTGGTTCGAAGACCCCTATTCGCTTGGTCGCTAGCGCGAAATCTTGGTTATGCCACAGTGGTGTAAACCGTCGCGACGCATTTCTTCCTGCAGGCAGCCCTGAAGAAGTTGAAAAAGTATCGCCACTTAAGACCACTGAACTGTACCTTGAGCACCTTAAAGATGCTTGGAATCACGCGAATCCAGAACACAAACTGGCAGACCAAGATGTAACGATTACCGTCCCTGCTTCGTTTGACCCTGCGGCTCGTGACCTAACGGCAGAAGCTGCACGTAATGTGGGCTTCACTCACCTGACTCTTCTAGAAGAACCACAAGCCGCACTTTATAGTTGGATTGATAACAGCAACGACACATGGCGTGATGAAGTAGACGTTGGTGACATCGTGCTTGTTGTCGATATCGGTGGTGGCACAACTGACCTTTCTTTAGTTGAAGTAACACAAGACGATGGCAATCTAAGCCTGAACCGTATCGCAGTAGGTGAACATATCCTACTTGGCGGCGACAACATGGACTTAGCTCTAGCGTATCGTCTGAAGATGAAACTGGCTCAAGAAGGCAAAGAACTGGCTCCTTGGCAGGTTCAAGCAATGACTCACGCATGTCGTGATGCGAAAGAAGCACTGCTTAACGATGCTGAACTGCAATCTGTTCCTATCGTTGTTCCAAGCCGTGGTTCTAAACTGCTTGGCGCAACACTGAAAACAGAACTGACTCAGCAAGAAGTTCAACAAACATTAGTGGACGGCTTCTTCCCTAAAGTTGCTGTAACTGAGCACCCTGTACAAAAGACGCGTGGCGCACTGACTCAAATGGGTCTGCCTTACGCTCAAGACGCAGGTATTACTCGTCACATTGCCGCATTCCTTTCTAAGCAAGCGAATGCGCTTTCTGGAAATAGCGAAACGGCTCAGCAAGATTTCAACCCGTTTGCAAACATGCCCGGTATGCCCGGTACGCAAGGGTCAGAAGCGCCAGCGGCAGACTTCATCAAGCCAACAGCAATCCTGTTCAATGGTGGTGTTCTAAAATCGAACCTACTTGCTGATCGTCTTTCAGATACGATCAACGAATGGTTGATCAATGCTGACGAAGAGTTCGCAAAACAGCTTTCAGGTTTAGATTTAGACCTAGCGGTTGCAAGTGGCGCTTCATACTACGGCGCAGTTCGTCGTGGCCAAGGCGTTCGTATCCGCGGTGGTATCGCTTCTTCTTACTACGTAGGAATTGAAAGCGCGATGCCAGCTATCCCAGGTATGGCTCCTCCGATGGAAGCTTTGTGTGTTGCACCATTTGGTATGGAAGAAGGTTCAAGCGTACAAGTACCTAGCCAAGAATTCGGTCTAGTGATTGGTCAGCCAGTACACTTCCAGTTCTTCGGTTCAACCATTCGTCGTGAAGATGAAGCGGGTACGCACCTTGATCACTGGGCGCCTGAAGAGCTTGATGAGCTTCCTGAAATCCAAGTGACATTGCCGGTTTCTGAAGGCCGTCGCGAAGGTGAAGTGGTTCCAGTGACTTTGGCTTCTCGCGTTACTGAGCTAGGCACCTTACACCTAGAAGCGATTGCTACTGACAACGGTCAGAAGTGGCACGTTGAGTTCGATGTTCGTGAAGACTCGAATAACGACTCAAACGAACAAGCATAATGAATCAACGGCACCTTAGCGGGTGCCGTTACTTTATCAATGCATTTCTCAATCTAGTCCTGCCTGTTTCTCAGGAATGACGTTTACGAATAACAACAATAAGACCAAAGCTATCAAAAAACTGGTCATCACTCTGGAAGAATAAGGTTTTGTATGGCAACTCCTCGTTTTTTAGTCGGCATTGACTTAGGTACAACCAATACGGTTGTCGCTTACTGTGAAATCAACGACGACCTACAACATGCTCCCGTTTCTCTTTTCGATATTGACCAACTCATCGGCCCCGGTGAAGTGGTTCGCAAGCCCTTACTCCCATCCTTTCGTTACCACCCAGCACAAGGTCAAATCTCCCCTTCTGACCTGACGATGCCGTGGGAACCAAGCCCAGTAAAAGGCGATATCAAAAACGTTATCGTCGGTGAATGGGCTCGTGAACTGGGTGCGAAGGTAGAAGGCCGCCAAGTATCGAGTGCGAAGAGTTGGCTGTCACACCAAGCGGTGGATCGTAGCTCAGATATTCTACCTTGGGCTGGCGCAGCGGATGTCGATAAAGTATCGCCAGTTGTCGCGAGTGCGAGCTATCTGAATCACATTCGCCAAGCATGGAACTACCGCAATCCAAGCAACAAGCTTGAAGATCAAGATGTTGTTGTAACGGTTCCTGCATCATTCGATGAGACAGCACGTAAGCTGACACTTGAAGCGGCAGAGCTTGCTGGCTTAGGTAAGATTCTATTACTCGAAGAGCCTCAAGCGGTTTGTTACGACTGGTATGCTCGTCACCAACAAACTGCTGCCGAAGAGCTTCAACAGATCCCATTGATCTTAGTGTGTGATGTCGGCGGTGGTACTACCGACTTGAGCTTAATTGAAGCCAGCTTCAATGAGAATAGCGATGCAGATAATGCTGGTCATAGCGAGCTAGCACTCGACCGTATCGGTGTTGGCGAACACTTAATGCTAGGTGGTGATAATCTAGATTTGGCCCTTGCCCACCTTGCAGAGCAACGCTTCAATCAAAACAAAAAGCTGAATGCCTCAAGCTTAACCAAGCTTATTCAACAAACTCGCGCCGCAAAAGAGAGCCTACTTTCTGCTAACGCGCCAGACGATGTGAAGATCACCATGCTGGGCAGCGGCTCAAAGCTACTTGGCGGTACCAAGAGTATTGGTTTAACGAAACAAGAAGTTCATCAGATTGCACTGGAAGGTTTCTTCCCGCTTTCTGAGTTTGCTGAAACACCCGACAAACGCCGCAGTGCTGTGGTTGAGTTTGGTCTGCCTTACGTGGCTGACCCTGCGGTGAGTAAGCACGTTGCAGAATTCCTAGCAACGCACCAACAAGTGTCTAAAGCCGCATTGGAAAACTCAGACTCTATTGAGTTCGATGACACCAAACCTGCAATTCCAGTTGGCGTGCTGCTCAATGGTGGTGTGTTTAACAGTGAACTGGTAACAGAGCGAATTACTCAGCTACTGGGCAACTGGAACGGTTCTCCTATCACAGTGCTTGATAACCCTCATCCAGATTGGTCTGTTGCCCTTGGCGCGGTTGCCTTTGGTAAAGCACGCCGCGGTGCACAGCTGAAAATCGGTGGCGGTGCTGCCCGTTCTTACTTCTTGCATCTGCAAGAGAAAAACAAGATGGGTAAAGCGCTTTGTCTGCTTGCCAAAGGAACCGAAGAAGGCCAAGAGATACGCTTGAACAGCCGTCGTTTCTCGCTGACTTTAGGTGAGCCAGTACGATTTAATCTTCTGACTTCAACACACGATCAAATTGCTCATGACACCGCCATTCAAAACGGTGTGATGGTCAATGTGGATGCCGACTTGTTCTCCCCTCTCCCACCGTATATTTCTACGCTGGAAGGCTCAGGTACTGCAGAACTTCAAGCCAACCAAAAAGAGCGTGTTGAAGTACTGCTCGCTTGTCAGTTAACCGAAGTCGGCACATTGAAAATGGAGTGTGTGAGTATAGAAGATGACTCTAAGCGTTGGTTGCTCGAGTTTGAAGTAAGAAACAAGCAAGGTGATGAGTCTGATACCGCTAAACTTCACCCAAGACTGGATGAATGTAAGGAGTTGATTTCTCGTCTGTACAGCGGCAACAAGAAGAGTGCTGAATCAAAAGAGATCAAAACACTATCGAAAGATCTTGAGAAGCGACTCGGTAAGCGTGATGAATGGGATTTCACGACCCTTCGCCATCTGTTTGATACCTTTTCATTAGGTCGTAAACGCCGCCGTCGTTCAGAAGCACACGAGAAGAACTGGCTGCGTTTGGCGGGTTACTCGCTGCGTCCAGGCTTTGGCGATCCGACTGACTCATGGCGTATCGAACAAATTTGGGGCCTTTACCAACAAAACATTCAATTCCAGAACCACCAAGGTTGGACGGACTGGTGGGTATTCTGGCGTCGTGTTGCCGGTGGATTAAACCAAGAGCAGCAAGAGAGTATCTTGGCTGACATCGCTAAATACCTTCACCCAGGTGCAATGAAGAACCCTAAGACAGCCAAAGATGCGCAAGATAATGGTTATGAAGCCATGGTCCGTTTAGCGGCGTCACTTGAGCAACTTGAGGTTGAAGACAAAGTGCTGCTGGCAAGTTGGTTCTTAAGCAAAGCGATCAACCATAACCAATTTGAACAGGCTCACTGGTGGGCGCTAGGACGATTAGCATCAAGAACGCCTTTGTATGGCAGCCAACACAGCGTAATTCCTAGAGAGCAAGCTGAACAGTGGTTACCAAAACTGCTTGAACAGAACTGGCAGAAAGAGCAGATGATCGCCTTCGCAGCGGTGATGATTTGTCGAAAAACCGGTGACCGTCAGTTTGATATCTCTGACGACTATCGCAATCAAGTGATTGAGAAGCTTAAGCAAAGCAAGGTACCTGACTCATGGTTAACACTAGTGAGTGAAGTGACTGAGCTTTCTGAGAGTGAATCTAAGCGTGTGTTTGGTGATGCGTTACCAAGCGGATTAAGCCTAATCAATAACTAGGTTTGAAAACGATTAGCTTTCGTTGCTAATGGTAAAGAAGCTAGCAAGAAAAGAAAAAGCCACTTTCGATTCGTTGAAAGTGGCTTTTTTATTGGTGGCTTAAGGCTGGTATGTGTAATCGACTTATAGCTTTTTGGTTAAGAGCCTTAGCCGTGTTGCAGTTCATCATTGTTAATGTTTGGTTCCAGTTGGGTTGATAGGAAAATCCGTATTTTCATAAATGTCAGATAGTTTTTTCGGTTTATTCTCTTTTGCTCCTTTGTTCGATTGATTATGAGTTTCGCTTAAAAGCCATTCCTCATGCATTTTTGCTGAATCCAAAAACTCTGGATCCTCCATTGCTTCCTTGCGAAGTTTATTTACACGTTCGAGAGTATCCCAAATCATAATACTTCACCTCCACTAAGGCAGTAATATAAAGATAGCTCAACCCCATGAAACTTCAACTAACCCAATAAGATAGCGATCTCAATTTCGTAATTCACTCGCTTTAAATGAGTGGATATGGTCACTTTTAGTTGGGCTCAAATAGTGGGTCTTTCCCCATGATCTTCGAAGATCATTAGGCACAAAAAAAGCGAGCTCGATGCTCGCTTTTTGTTTATCTATCTGTTGCTCGGATTACCAGCACTAGCTCGATTAAATCACACCGAGGTTAAGCACGGTTACCAATTTTCACCTTGCCATTGGTAGCAAACCAAAGGGCTTCTGAACGACGACGACCGATTAGAATCGGGCCATCATCGTAGAACAAGAAGTTCTTCCAATGCTTCTTGAAAATCGCCCATTTGGTTTCAAGAACATTGTACTTTTCGTAACAAAAATAAACAGTTACGTCATCTTGCCAATCAATAAAGTTAAGAATCTCTTCTGGCATTTCAGGCTCATCCGCTTCCCAATGCGCCATCCAACTGATCTCTTCATTCCAGTTCGATGCTTTGCTTGGCCAGTCTTGCGAGCTCAGTCGTTCTGCGTCTGGGCTTTGAGGGCTCACGTTCTCTTTCCAGAACTGAGATGCTCTCGCCTGTGTCATTGGCTTAATCTTTTCCAAGTCCTCTGCCGGAAGCGGCATTGACTGGTGTGTGAAAATCCATTTTCTTTGGTATTCGTCCAAAGTTGTGTATGACATCAAAATTCCTCAAATATCTGCTCAGGCTGATGGATTTACCATGCCTATCTGTTCTTTTTGATGCAGCGGCGATTAGCAAAGCTTGATATACGCTGCGTCTAAATTTTGTTTACGTTTAAAAGCTATTTGCCTTTAACTAGTACTACGTCTTAGCAATATTGCCGCTAAATAACGCGTCTATCTTCCCAATTTGGGTTAACTAATGCTGTCAGTATATGGTCTTCCCATTTACCGTTAATCTGTAGGTAGTCTTTAGCAAAACCTTCTCGGACAAAACCAAGATGTTCTAATACGCCAGCACTGCGTTCGTTGTGAGGCATGTAGCCCGCCATTAAGCGGTGCATGTTCTGCACATCAAACATGTAGTCTTTGGCCATGTTCAAACCTCTGCGCATGTAACCGTGGCCCTGTGCACTTTGCGCCAATGAGTAACCGACATTACAAGCGTAGAACGGGAAACGAGACAAATTACTGAACGATATGGTGCCTAACATTTCATTAGAGTCAGCGTTAATCAGTAAACAGTAATAGCCTAGCCCCATTTTATGAAGCTCGTTTAACTTGATCAGTCGCTGCGCCCAACTCGCTCTATCAAAGAACGCGTCTTCGCGAATCGGTTCCCAAGGTTTCAGATACTCTCTGTTAACCTGAAAGTACTCGCTGATCATGCCAGCATCATCGATTTCAGCCGTGCGTAGAATCAGATTACCATCATGCTTATAAATGCGCTCTGGTGTACTCAAATCTTCCATAATCTTGTTCTTATTCGATCAGTTCTTTCTGATACCGTAATCACGAAGCTTATTCGCAATTGAGGTATGAGATACATTCAAACGTTTTGCTAGCTTACGGCTTGATGGGAAAGACTGATAAAGCTTCTCTAGAATCTGAGATTCATAGTCTTTCATGATTTCATCGAGCGAACCATCTAAGCTCAGGTTCGCCATTCCTGCCGTCATTGTTTCAAGCTGTGGCAAGTGGAATTGCTCAACCGTTAGCGTGTCTGAATCCAACTCTGTTAGTGCGCGTAGAACCATGTTGTCTAACTGACGAATGTTGCCCGGCCATTGGTAATTACCAAGCTGGTCGACTAACTCTTGAGTCAATTTTGGTTTTAACATACCTAACTGCTGCGCGTACTTTGCAACGAACAGTTCCAATAGCGGTGCTACGTCGTTTGAGCGTTCACGCAATGCAGGGATAGACAGAGTCAGTACATTCAAGCGGTAAAACAAATCTTCACGGAACGAACCCGAGTCGGCTAATTCAGAAAGACGGTGGCGCGTTGATGCAATAATACGAACATCAGCGTGCATCTCTTCTTCTTCACCAACACGACGGAATGAACCATCTTGTAGGAAACGCAGCAATTTGATTTGTAGATGCGGGCTCATCTCGCCAATTTCATCTAAAAATACCGTACCGCCATTCGCTTGCTCGAAAATGCCTTTATGACCTTGCTCATGGTTGAATGAACCCGGCGCATGACCAAACAATTCCGTTTCCGCTACGTCATCAGGCATCGATGCACAGCTTAGAATCAAGAATGGGAAAGACGATCGATTTGAACGGTTATGACACGCTTTCGCCAGCATCTCTTTACCCGTACCTGTATCGCCTTCAATTAATAGAGGCTGATCCAGCATAGCCAATTTCTTAGCTTGGCTGATCAAGGCTTTATGGCGATTAGAGACACCAACAAAGTGTTCAAAACCCAGGTTGTTCTGTTCTGGGATTGAATCTGGCGAGTTCATCTCTTGATTACAAGAACGAATCGTCATTACTGCGCTTGCCAGTACCGCTTCGTTGACATCACCACCAAGGTAAATCGGCAGGATCTCAATAGAGAAATCTAAGCCATCCAACACGACAACTTCACGATGGCGCGTTACATCGCCTTCGATCCAACGAGCAAAGTTAAAACTAGGAACAAACGTCGCGAGCGGTTCACCGATGACTTCATCTTCTTGTTTGTTGAAGAGGCTCAATGCGGCGTGGTTAGCCATATCGACTGAGCCTTTAAGGTCAATCGCAATCACAGGATCAGGTAGGTTTGCCAGCAGAGCAATCAGCTCTGTGTTATGCCTTTCGCTTGGCATAAATTGGATTTTACGTACATCCTTCACACCTGAAATTCGGCGAATTTCAGCCATAAGTTCACTAAAAGCATCAAAATCAATATCAGGGCAGTTTAGATAAATAATACCTTTAACATCAATTTCGATTCCTCTTAAATCAATGCTTTTTGAGGCCAAGATATCGAGCAACTCACGCGTTAAGCCGAGTCTGTCTTCACACAATACTTCAAGACGCACAAATAGTCCTATTATAGGTGTCAGGATAAGTTGACAGTAGTGTGGATTAAGCTCTGAGTTCAGTCAAGAAGAAGAGTAAACATATGTTTACTCTTCTTCTCAAACTATTGAGCTTCAAATGCTTTATTTAAGAGTGATACGCTTTATTTCAGATAGGACGGCTTTGCGGAGGTCTGCCAGTTTTACTTTTCGTTCGTTATGCCAAGGCATAGGACGCAGCAATGTCATGGCTTTTAAGCCCAGTCTTGCAGTAAGGATACCGACACCTAGCCCCTGCCCTGCTCGAGCTGAGACTTTGCCTGCAAGATCCATCGAGACGAGATCCATACTTGCATCAATCGCGAGCTCACTTGCTCCTGCAGCGGCCATGTTGATTAACACCAGTTTAAATAGCTTAATGCGAGACCAGTAGCCAAGCTCAATGCCATACACATCAGCAAGCTTGTCTATCATGGTGAAATTTCGCCAAGCCACCAACAACATATCAGCCGCCGCCAATGGACTCACCGCGACCAAAGCCGCCGATTCGGTCGAAAACTTAGTGACGATTTGAGTCGCTACTTTGTCTTGTTGACTCACGACTAACGCATCGTACATATCCAACACTTCTGCATCACTGTGTGCAGGGTTAATGCTGTTTCGCCACTTATCGTACGAAGGAGACTCAGCGATAATGCCGCCTTGCTTGGCGATGTTTTCACAGAACGCTTTGCCCTTGCCGACACTTTGACTTTGGAGTAGCTCTTCACTCTGCTCTTGCACACTAAAGTGATCTTTAAGTGAACGCAGTTTCCACAGCTCTTTGCCTATTGCGCCTAAACCCAATGAAGCAATGGCAGCAATGAAGCCTGCCCAACCTAACGCCAGCCAGTCAGCCGATTGAATCGCGGTAATGACCGAATCAATTGCCTGCCATCCAACTAGGCCAGAGAAAGCGACCAATAAACCCGTTCCAAACCACTTCTTCTTTTTGCTCGGTCGAATCACTTGTTCCAATTGCTGCTCAGCTTCACCATCAAGATCAGCTTTCACTTGCGGTGCGACAGGGACAAATTTCTCTTGCTCTGTGAACAGTTGTTGAGCGCCTAAATCCGGGCCAACGTCACTCTTGTCTTGCTCATCAAAAGAGGTCTTCAACGGTTCATTAAAGACCTGCTTTGTTTTTAATTCACTCATTTTGATTGCCTCAATTACTTCAACTTGTCGCCAATGAGATACTCTAAAACCTTGTCGACTCTTAGATGTTGGCAAGGCTCATCGGAATGTTGCTCCATCGGTCTAAAGCTCGTGAAATCAAACTGGTTGGTTTCCCAATACTGTTTATTAGGCAACTTACGCGGCACCTCTCCCGGATACATGGTTTGAGGGACATTATCCAAAGTCACACCTTGCAACGCCGGAACATTGTCTGAACCCGACGAGATATAACCCGCGCTGGTCGCTTGAATAGACGCGATACTCATACAACTCATGTCGATGTGTTCAAACGCCGCCTGCTGCCAAGCTGGATGCACCATCTGTTGTAACAGTGACACCAAGTTCGGATGTTGATCCGGTGTCACGTGGTCAGCTTTTGTGGCTGCAAACAAGATCTTGTCGATCTTCGGCGCGAATAAACGTCTTAAGATATTGCTTCGACCGTACTTAAAGCTCTTAAGTAACTGTTCTAACGCGCCACGCATGTCCATGAAAGAGTCATAGCCCGCATTAAGTGGCTGTAAGCAATCCACTAGCACGATTTGTCTGTCGAACGTCGCGAAGTGATTCTTGTAGAACGCTTTGACGACCTTCTGTTGATACTCTTCATAACGCGCTTTCAGTACCGCATAGTTACTTGTTTTTGAGAACTTACCCTCAGGTGCGAGACACGGGAAGAATTGCAACACAGGCGCGCCTTCAAGCTCACCCGGTAATACGAATCGACCCGGTTGTACCCAATGCAGTCCGTTACTTTTACAAGTATGAAGGTACTGGGTGTAGCTATCGGCAATCGCGACCAGTTTCTTTTCGTCCGCTTCTGCTAGCAAATCGATATCACCACGCATTACGTTCCACTGTTGCGAGTAAGTTTCTCTGTCGCCTTTCAATGCGGCAAACTGAGATTGGCTCCAGGTATCGAAGTCCATATCCAGTAACGGCAAATCAAGCAGCCATTCACCTGGATAATCGACAATATCGAGATAAAGGGTGCTGTTTTTACTCAGTAGCTTCTTTGCGCCCTTCGCAGGCTTATATTTGATGGCTAAACGAATCTCACTGACATCACGCGTTGGTACCGGCCATTCTGGTGGCTGTGCATTCAACGACTCCATCGCTTCATCATAAGAGAAGCGTGGGATCATCATGTTGTGTTGCGGGATGCGCTTTGCGCCAATAATTCTTCCATCTCTCGCCGATGCAAGCAGTGGTAGATTTTTGTGGGTAGACGTATGAAGAAGCTGATTAACCAGCGAAGTAATGAATGCTGTCTTACCCGCACGAGAGAGCCCCGTGACCGCTACTCGAATATGAGAATCCGTTCCTCTGCTTATAAAGTCACTCATTTCTTGAGTTAGGTGTTTCATTAGAACGACTCCGTGATAGTTAGGCTAGCTGGTTATGATAATAGAAAGGCAAGCCTATGTTCTTTCCCCGTTGGGATAGTTTGTATGCTTTTGCTTATGTTGATGAGTATGCAATACACATTCTTAATGCTAGATGAATAAAAGCCCCTGACTACATTCATAATCAGGGGCTTTAGAATTTTTGCACGATATCCGACGTCTAATCGTCTTCAATCAACTTGTAGATAACAAACAGTGCAATCTCTGCAATTAGCCAAAGCGCACATGTAATCGTCACGTATTTATTATCAAAGATACTGATCCCTTTCAAGATCAGGTCGTAGCCAACAAAAGCACCAATCACCACTGCCAAGATAATCTGTAGGATCTGAATAAAACGAGGCATTCCTCTCTCCTATGTTCTTATATCAAACTATGTGTTTATCACTATATCATTGATAATAAGACAAAAGTGCAGATAATGCTGCACTTTTGTCTTTAACTTTCTGTCAAAAATTGCAATTCAAACGCTGAAGTTAGCGACAATTACGATTTTTTGGCGTCGATTAATTACGCTTTCTCAGCTTCAGCAATCTTCACTTTCCACGTGTCAGGGCCGATCTGGTGTGCGTTCACGCCGTTAGAGTCAACCGCTACCGTTACAGGCATATCTTCAACTTCAAACTCGTAAATCGCTTCCATACCGAGATCTTCAAACGCAACAACGCGTGCTTTTTTAATTGCTTTTGCGACTAAATAAGCTGCACCGCCAACCGCCATTAGGTAAACCGCTTTGTGCTCTTTGATTGATTCAACCGTTGCAGGGCCACGTTCCGCTTTACCGATCATGCCCATAATGCCAGTTTCGTTCAGCATCATGTCAGTGAACTTATCCATACGTGTTGAAGTTGTTGGGCCTGCAGGACCTACCGCTTCATCACCTACAGCATCAACAGGACCCACGTAGTAAATGAACTTACCTTTGAAATCAACGCCAGCTGGTAAGCCTTCGCCGCTTTCTAGCATGCCTTGAATACGTTTATGAGCAGCATCACGACCGGTTAAGATCTTACCTGACAGAAGAACCGTTTCTCCGGTCTTCCACTCTTGTACGTCTTCTTTAGTCACTTCATCAAGGTTAACACGGCGTGTATTTGCGCCCGCTTCCCAAGTGATGTCTGGCCACTCTTCTAACTTAGGTGGCGTTAGCTCTGCTGGGCCGCTGCCATCTAGCGTGAAGTGAACGTGACGCGTTGCTGCACAGTTCGGGATTAAGCAAACTGGCTTAGATGCTGCGTGTGTTGGTGCTGTTTTGATTTTTACGTCAACCACAGTCGTTAGACCGCCAAGACCTTGTGCACCAATACCTAGCTTGTTTACACGGTTGAAGATGTCTAGGCGAAGTTCTTCTTCTGCGTTCTCAGGGCCTTTTTCGATAAGCTCTTGAATATCGATGTGTTCCATCAAAGATTCTTTCGCTAGTACCGCTGCTTTCTCAGCCGTACCGCCAATGCCTATACCTAGCATACCCGGTGGACACCAGCCTGCACCCATTGTTGGTAACGTCTTCTCTACCCATTCTGCAATATCATCAGAAGGGTTCAACATAACCATCTTGGTTTTGTTCTCAGAACCGCCGCCCTTAGCCGCGATTTGAATTTCAACTTTGTTGCCTGGAATCATATTAATGTGGACAACCGCTGGTGTGTTGTCTTTGGTATTAATACGCTTACCTGCAGGGTCCATTAGGACAGATGCACGCAATGGGTTATCTGGGTTGTTGTAAGCTTGACGAACGCCTTCATCAACCATCTGTTGTACTGTTTGATCCGTTTCCCACCTAACATCCATACCGATGTTCACGAAACAAGTAACAATACCAGTATCCTGACAAATTGGACGATGGCCTTCCGCAGACATGCGCGAGTTGATAAGAATCTGAGCGATCGCATCTTTAGCTGCTTGGCTCTCTTCTTTCTCGTACGCTTTTTCTAGGGCTTGGACAAAGTCTAAAGGGTGATAATAAGAAATGTACTGAAGTGCGTCAGCGACACTGCTGATCACATCTTGCTTACGAATAACCGTCATTGCATGCCTCTTTATTGTTCTGGTTCCATGTGGGTTCACAGTTTGACTATATGTGCCAAATCGAATTAGGTGGTTTAGCTTTTTATTGTGTTGAGCTGTATTTAGTTGCTTTAGCAATCGCTTGCATAGCTTTAAACTAAACCACTTGGATTACTCCGTTCTAATCAAGAACCCATTTTATTTTCAATTTATGATACTCTTGCTTCCTCTCACACGCCATGCAGTGATCGAACTCTTTGTCACAAATTAAACAAATGAATAACAACGAATTTCGCTCTATCCAAATCAAGCCGCTTGAATATCAATCAACTTTAGCTAAACAGCTGTTTTCCCATATTGAAAACCTGCCGTGGGCAATGCTATTACGCTCCGCTTCAGAAAGCCACGTTGATAGTCGATACGATATTTTAGTTGCTCAACCCATCGCCACCTTCGAGACAATCGGTGCAGAAACGACCGTTAATGTTAATGAGACGTGCGAGGTTTCAGACTCTGATCCTTTCGAACTACTCGACCAATATCAGCAACAATTATTGCCTGCGACTAAAGAGCACACTCAGTTGCCATTCGTTGGCGGCGCTTTAGGCTATTTTAGCTATGATTTAGGGCGCAGAGTCGAGACACTTCCATCACTCGCAAAGCGTGATATTGAAGCACCTGACATGGCAGTTGGCTTGTATGAATGGGCTGTTATCGTTGACCACCAATTGAAAACGGCGTGTATTGTCGGTAGCAATATCGATGAACATCATGATTGGCTAATGCAGCAGATGGCTCAATCACACCTATCACATGCGCCCTTTGGGTTAACCACACCGTGGCAATCCAATATGAGCGAAGAGAGCTACGCCACTAAGTTCGATAGTGTTCAAGAGTACCTGTTATCCGGGGACTGCTATCAGATTAACTTAGCTCAGCGCTTCAATGCCCAATACCAAGGTAGTGAATGGCTGGCTTATGACAAGTTAGAACAGTACAACTCAGCGCCCTTTTCGGGTTTTATCCGTTTGGCCGACTGCGCAATCATCAGTGTTTCGCCAGAGCGTTTCTTAGAACTCAAAGACAACGTCATTGAAACCAAGCCAATCAAAGGCACACGACCTCGTTCTGAGGACCCGATGATTGATAATGCCAACGCGCAAGACCTAGCAAGCGCCGATAAAGATCAGGCGGAAAACTTGATGATCGTCGACCTACTTCGTAATGACATTGGCCGAGTAGCAAAACCGGGCACAGTGCATGTACCAAAGCTCTTCGATATTGAAAGCTTCCCTGCCGTGCACCACTTAGTGAGCACGATACGAGCGGACCTTGATGACCAATACTCTGCAACTGACCTTCTGAGAGCCTGTTTCCCTGGAGGATCGATTACTGGCGCACCAAAAGTTCGCGCGATGCAGATCATTGAAGAGTTAGAACCGCATCGACGTTCAGCGTACTGCGGCAGTATTGGCTACATCAGCCGAAATGGCAGAATGGATACCAGTATTACCATTCGTACATTAGTCGCCGAGAACAACACGCTTTATGCTTGGGCTGGCGGTGGTGTGGTATTTGATAGTGATTGTGCTTCTGAATACCAAGAAACACTGGATAAGCTGAGTCGAATTCTACCGATACTTGAAGATTGCTAAACCTAGTGTCATTAACTGCGAGTTCCGCGACTTAATGACGAGTTCCGTAGCTTAACGGCTAGCAAAAGTTCGATATAAAAAGAAACCGAAGGATCGTAAGATCACTTCGGTTTTTTAGTCTGTAAGTTAGAGTACATAACTCACAACGCTTTATTCGCGTGTTTAAGCGACCTTCACCGCAGAGACACCCCACTTCTTAAGCATCTCTTTCAGATCGTTGGCGGTGTAAGGTTTACTCAAAATGTCATCCATCCCACACTGAATACAACGTTCGCGTTCTTCAAGTGTCGTTCCGGCGGTCAGTGCCACAATAGATTTAACGTAACCCTTCTCTCTTAGCTTCTCTGTTGCTTCAAACCCGTCCATAACAGGCATTCTGCAATCCATGAATACAATGTCGTATTCGTTGTCTGACGCGAGCTCAAACCCTTCGACACCATTACTTGCAATAGCTGGTTCAATCTCATGTTTACGGAGCATCTGTTGGATGATGATCTGGTTCATCTTAATATCATCAACCACCAGCACTTTAAGTAGTGACAATTCCGCCTCATACTCAAAGCCCTTGGCGACACTATCACTCTCTGCCGGAACATCGACAACTTGAAGAGGAATCGAGATGGTAAACGTCGTGCCTGAACCAACGACACTGGTCACCCCAATATCACCATTCATCAGAGCCACCAGTTTGCGACAAATCGCTAACCCAAGTCCTGTACCCTCATAGTTCCGACTACTTGAGTTATCTGCCTGCGTAAAAGGTTCAAACAGCGTCTTATGCGCCGATTCAGCGATTCCGACTCCGGTATCTTCTACAGAGAAAACAAATTGGTTTTTGTCCCACTCAATATCAACATTCACATGCCCTTCTTCTGTAAATTTAATCGCATTACCTATTAAGTTCACAAACAGTTGTGTGATGCGCTCTAAATCGCCTTGGAAATGGGAGGGAACGTTTGACGTAACACTGATATTGAATTCGAGCTGCTTCTCAATTGCTCGATTGACGAAGATGCTTTCAATCGTGTTTCTCAAATCACGTAGGGCAAATTTCTTTGGAATAAGCTCTAACATCCCTGCGTTAATTTTGCTGTAATCCAATAGATCATTAATGATGGTTCGGAGAAACTCTCCAGATTGGCTCAGGTTGTTCACTATCTCACGCTGAGAGCTATTCAGTTCGGTATCACTGATCAACTCGGCACTGCCTAGTAAGCCATTAAGTGGAGTTCTTAACTCATGATTAATCATGGCCACAAAGTCACGCGTTGCCCTTTCGGACTCTTCCGCTCGTTTACGTGATTCAATATTTCGGTTGATTGCTAGTTGATGGGTTAAGGCACTGCAGATAAGGTCCGTGACCAACAACAGTTGGCTTTGGATAAACTCGTAGTCTTGGTCTAACAACCTGACTCTGACGATTAACGCACCAACTATGACTTTTTCAACCTCTAAGGGCACGGTCAGTAGGTTGTCTTGCCAATGAGGTTCTTGAATGTCTTGCTCTAACACCTCGACAGTCTCATCGCCATAATCATAGGTCTGTAACTGAGGGATGAGCTTGGGAGGTAGAATCAAACGACTGGCTTCGATTAAGTAACTGTTAGTCACGTTGGTCGTTAGTTCAGATAGCATGACATCATCGAGATCATTTCTTAGAAACGCGCGCCCAAAATCAATCAACAGGTTGTCGATTTGTTCTTGGAATTCAATGCGGCGTATATTCGCGTTGGAGCGCTTTTCTAACTGACGCAAAGCAAGCTCAAGCTGTTGGTTAGCCTCGAACAGTTCGAGGCTCTTCTGTTCCAACAATCCTTCAGCCGCTTTCCTTGCCGCGATTTGACGCTTAAGCTTCTTCTCTAGGGCAGATGCCAGATCCATATTACTTTTCTACTTTGAGATTAAACCTAACCACGCTTTGGTCATCATTTTGTGGCGTCATCTCCACCGCGATAGATTCACCGTGGTATTCAGCACATCCTTCAATAAGCCCTAAGCAAACATGAGACATACACCTTGCGCTTTTGTAGTCAAAAACAAGTTGTGCTTCGTTCGTGGTGATAAAACTGAATTCAGGTGGCTCAGCATCTGGATAGAGCTTCTTCACTTCAACATGAATGTAACGCTCTACGTGCTGAATAAATTGAAAGGTGGTATTGCTGTGAGCAAGGCTCGCTTTATTCGGTAATGAGGCCAGTAAGTTCTTAAATACAGACTGCCCAAACACGCGTTGCAAGCTTGCCGCATCAATATCGGTTTTCTTACTCAAGTTGATAATCAACCTGACAAGGTCTTTGTGGTCGTAACTGCCGACCGACGTATAGATTCCTTCATCTTCTGACATTTCTAGAACTTCTTCCAAAAGCTCTAGCCCAAACTTGTCTTCAACAAGCTCTAAAAATTCGGTGAATATGATTCCTTTCATCTCATACCTTTTCTTCTATTTCTTTTTAGAATGGTCCACTAAGTTATTGTTATCAAATTCTTAAACAAAAAATCTACGTTTCGTCACCCAATTTTATGACATGGGTAACGCTTACTCGCCTGTATGCACATATTGAATATAGCAAAAATCGTCATTTTGAGGAGATTCATCGGTACACAGCCTCTCATGACGCCCAATTGATAACTAAAAGAGGGAAAGTGAATGAAGAAAAACTCGATATTGGTAATCAACCCACGGTTATGTCTATACTTAAAATCATAATAATCAATATATTGGCTTGATATGAATAAAGAAAACTTCCTTCAGCAATTCCAACTTAACCCTACCGTTGGCTATCATCCTGAGTCAGTAGAGCGTGTTTCGCACATCAGTGGCGAGCAATTACGTAAAGCGGCAGTGGTGGTAGGTTTAGTTGAAAGAGAAGATGGTTTACATGTCATTTTTACTAAAAGAGCGGCTCATTTAAAGCATCACCCCGGCCAAGTCAGCTTTCCTGGTGGTAAACACGAACTTTCTGACCCTTCTATGCAATTCACTGCACTCAGAGAGCTCCATGAGGAGGTGGGAATTCGATCGGATCAAGTTAAAATTATTGGGCAATTACCAGCATTGAGTACTATTAGTAAATTTTCTGTGACGCCGATTATTGCCATGGTCGATCCTGACTATGAAGCCATCATTGATGAGAACGAAGTTGCCTCAATTTTTGAGGTACCCGCTACCTATGTTTTAGACCAAGCCAAGTTACACAGCCACACTGTTAACTTTAAACAAATCAAGCATCGGGTTTTTGCGATGCCTTTCCAAGAGCACCTAATTTGGGGCGTTACGGCGCAAATTATCCAATCGCTGCAGCAACACGTACTGCAACGAATCACATAGCAACTACGTTTTGTTTAATCTCTGTTAACAAAATCCAGACTTTCTATGGAACAGATTTATTAATGCAATTTTACGCAAACGTTTCCCTGGTATAAATCTATACAACCCCGCCTTTCGCATAAATAAAACTAATACCAGACATAAACATAAATCACATGTAGCACGCTATTTTCGTGATCAAAAATTCGTTTTTCGCATATCATGTGACACGCCGTTTCATTACATGATTTAGATCTATTTTTTGCAGAAGAAAATTCTGCAGAATTAGCCCCGACTTATTTCCTGTTCCCAAAAAATGAGTAATTTAACATGAACACAACAACTTCTTCGGCAAATGCCGTTAAAGATTCAAGCAAGTTTAACTATAAAGATTTTACCTGGTGTTTATCACTATTCGGTACAGCAGTTGGTGCTGGCGTACTATTCCTTCCAATCAAAGCTGGTGCGGGTGGTTTTTGGCCATTAGTTATCCTAGCTCTAATTGCGGCACCAATGACTTGGTTCGCACACAAATCTCTAGCTCGTTTCGTACTGTCTGCTAAAAACCCTGAAGCTGATATTACAGACACAGTTGAAGAGCACTTCGGTAAGACTGGCGCAAACATTATTACTTTTGCTTACTTCTTCGCTATCTACCCGATCGTTCTTATCTACGGTGTTGGTATCACAAACACAGTTGATTCTTTCCTAGTAAACCAAATGGGTATGGAATCTATTCCTCGTCCTCTTCTTTCTGGTGCACTTATCCTTGCTATGACAGCAGGTGTTGTATTCGGTAAAGAGCTGATGCTTAAAGCAACTTCAGCAATGGTTTACCCACTAGTATTCATCCTACTAGCGCTATCTTTTTACCTAGTTCCTGATTGGAACACTTCAATGATGGACGTAAGCCCAGAATGGTCAACAATGCCTTCTATTATCTGGCTTGCTATTCCAATCATCGTGTTCTCTTTCAACCACAGCCCAATCATTTCACAGTTCTCTAAAGAGCAACGTCGTGTATACGGTGATGACGCAGTTAAGAAAACTGACGCGATCACTGGTGGCGCAGCAATGATGCTGATGGGTTTTGTAATGTTCTTCGTATTCTCTGTAGTTCTTTCTCTATCTCCAGAGCAACTAGCAACAGCACAAGCACAGAACATCTCTGTTCTTTCTTACCTAGCAAACGTACATGAGTCTCCACTTATCTCTTACATGGGTCCTCTAGTAGCGTTCGCAGCGATTACTTCTAGCTACTTCGGTCACTTCCTAGGTGCTCACGAAGGTCTTGTTGGTCTAATCAAGTCTCGCTCTGGTTCTTCAATCTCTAAGATTGAAAAAGCATCTCTAGCGTTCATCGTTGTTACAACTTGGATTGTTGCGGTAGTTAACCCAAGTATCCTAGGTATGATTGAAACAATGGGTGCTCCAATGATTGCAGCTATCCTGTTCCTAATGCCTGTGTTCGCGATGCAGAAAGTACCAGCTATGGCTAAGTACAAAACTTCAGCACCTGTGCAAATCTTTACGGCTTTATGTGGTCTAGCGGCTATTAGTTCTGTAATCTACGGCGCTCTTTAATCTCAAGCCCTTTTTATAAGATAGCATCCATCTTATATCGCGAGATTAGACAAAAAATATAATGATAATAAATGAGCCTCCCTACTCCCCTTGGGAGGCTCTCTTTTTGAGGTAATCGCTATGATTAGTGTATTTGATATCTATAAAATCGGTGTTGGTCCATCGAGCTCACACACAGTTGGACCAATGAAAGCGGGTAAAGAATTTATTGATGACCTACGTTCAATGGGAAAATTGCGCGACATCACTAAAATCACCGTGGACGTATATGGATCACTATCACTGACAGGGAAAGGTCACCACACAGATATCGCAATCATCATGGGTCTTGCTGGCAATACTCCTGAGCGTGTTGATATCGATTCTATTGCTGGCTTCATTGCTCGCGTAGAAGAAACTGAGCGCCTTCCTGTTGGCATGCACTGTCATACAGTATCGTTCCCACGCGATGGCGGTATGAACTTCCACACTAGCAACCTTTCTCTACACGAGAACGGCATGAGCATTCATGCATGGGTTGGTGACGAAGTTGCATACTCAAAAACGTACTACTCAATTGGTGGCGGTTTCATCGTTGACGAAGAGAACTTCGGCAAAGAAGAAGAAAACCCAATCAAAGCACCTTACGAATTCACAACAGCTGAAGAGCTGGTTAATCAGTGCAAAGAAAGCGGTCTTTCTATCAGTACACTGGTTATGAAAAACCAAGCAGCGTTCCACTCAGACGAAGAGTCTCGCACTTACTTCGCTAACATCTGGAAAACTATGCGTGAGTGTATGGATCGCGGTATGAATACTGAAGGTATCCTGCCTGGTCCACTACGTGTTCCTCGCCGTGCAGCAGCACTTCGCCAACAGCTAATGACTTCAGAAAAAACAACCAATGATCCAATGTCGGTTGTTGACTGGGTAAACATGTTTGCTTTCGCAGTAAACGAAGAAAATGCAGCTGGCGGCCGTGTAGTTACGGCACCAACAAACGGCGCATGTGGCATCATCCCTGCTGTATTGGCTTACTACGATAAGTTCATCCAAACAGTGACAGAGAAAGATTACATCCGTTACTTCGCAGCTTCTGGCGCGATCGGTGGTCTTTACAAGCGTAACGCTTCAATCTCTGGTGCTGAAGTTGGCTGTCAGGGTGAAGTTGGTGTGGCATGCTCTATGGCTGCTGCTGGTCTTGCTGAGCTTATGGGTGGTAGCCCTGAGCAAGTATGTATGGCTGCAGAAATCGGCATGGAGCACAACCTAGGTCTAACATGTGACCCAGTTGCTGGCCAAGTACAAGTACCATGTATCGAGCGTAACGGTATTGCTGCAGTTAAAGCAATCAACTCGACTCGTATGGCACTTCGTCGTTCTTCTGCTCCTACTGTTTCTCTAGATAAAGTTATCGAAACAATGCTAGAAACAGGTAAAGACATGAACGCTAAATACCGTGAGACTTCTCAAGGTGGTTTGGCTGTTAAGGTTGTTTGTTGATAGCCTTTGAATCAATCTGTTTTTAATCAGCAGATAATAAAAAGGAACGCCGATGCGTTCCTTTTTTGTATCTGAATTCCGGCCACTTATATCTAAGATGCTCGATTCGCATCTTAGATAATGGACCAAAGAACTAGATCACTTGTGAGATAAGCAGGAAGCAACCAAACAGCAGTGAGAACAACATCATTGCGCTGCCACCTTCTGCTCGGTATCGGTCATCAGCAACTTTCATGAAACGCTGTTTGTGGACCATAACCAGAGGAACAAACACCGCTAGGAACACCAAGATGATACCTGCGTAATTCAGTACTTGTAGGAACTTGTCTGCCGCAAGCAATGAACCAGCCAACGGCAAGATAAAGCTAATGCAGTACGTTACCGCTGTATTTTGGTTGAACATGTCTTTGTTCTGGTTGAACAACGCCATCGCCACACCAAAGAAAGAGGTCAACAACGCCAAGCCCGTGAAGGTAGACAGAACGTGACCCACCCAAGGAGACTGAGCCTCAAACGCCGCCATCAAATCTGATACGTTCTCAAAGCTTCTGAATTGCTCTTCACTCAAGTTGCCCACTACCGCAAACAACCAACACAAGTAACACACTAATGGGATCAGAGAACCGATGATCACCATGTTACGCAGCTGTTTGTCTGTCGCTTCGTGGTTGTAAGAAACCAAGGTTGGAATCACCACCATAAAGCCAAAGCTCGTAAACAGGATGGCACTGGTTTTGATTAGGTCAACGTGGTCATGGCTGGTTACCTGCATCAAGTTTTCTTGAGTCATGCTCGGCGCTAAGAAGGCCATGGTTGCAAACAAACTAGCAAGCATCACGAAGAACAATGCTCGATTGAGCTTATCAATCACACCAGTACCACTTGCGACTACTGCGCCAGCAAGCAAGGTAAACACGGTTTGGCTGGTAGTCGCGGTAATTTCGACGCCAAAGTTAGACAGTAACTTACTCAGCAAGTCACCTGCGCCCAGAATGTAAGCCATTAATAGGCAAATCAACAACGCGTATAGCAAGCCGTTGGTAAGCAACTGACCTTGTTTACCCAAGGTTTTTCGGGCAATAGAGTTTAATCCTAGACCGCCACCCGCTTTGATGGTCGCTTCTAGAAGTAGTAATGCTGCGTAAGTGGTACCGAAGCAGATCAGTACCATAAGCAGTGTGCCGTAAAGCAATCCGAATTGAGCTAATACCATTGGGATCGCAAGCATACCAGCACCGAGAGCGGTACCAGCGATAATTAGGGAGCTACCCATCATTTTAATATTCATTGTTTTTAACTTATTTGTTTAGTTTTTATAGATGTGAGTCTTCGTTCATCGAACGGATGACAAAGGAGTTCAGATAGAAATAAAGTTATAAAACGAATAACAATAGGAGCGATAAGCGGTAAAGAAGCGTGCAGAGACGTTGTCGAACAGGGCGTTCAAAGGGGAGCTTGTCTTAAAAGAGGTAAAACGAGAAGCGTGAGTAAGCATTAACTGATGTGGTGAACCTTCCGTAGGTTCAATAATCGGCGATGTAATCTTGAATTTCATGTATGTGTCCAATAAGTCACATTCCATAGTATTTAAAGCAGCGTATCCGTTGCTGCCCTACCTCTATCATAGAGGTCTTTTCATCTTATCGAATGAGCCTCGAAACACAACGCTATAACCACAATTTTTGCTATTAAATTGAACAAAACAGCCATTTGGATATAAATCAACCACTAAGTCGTCTAAAACAATAGTCTTTATTGATAAAAGACAAGCGGACAAATACATCGAGCTAATTAACAACCTAGGCTTTTCTAATTATCAGCACAATCAAAACTCGATGCTGCACTTCAATTTTCCCAAAACAACAGTCTGTTTTAAGAACAGCGAGGAGCTTGAAGCGCGTTCCATTTCAACACCAGATTCCGCACAAACTTGTTACATCACAGAAACATAACCACAACCGGAGTGTGGTCACACAATTCGTTATACCCCATAGGTGGTAGGAATTCTTACTAGTACAGTATTTGCGTCATTATAATTAATAAAAACAAACACCTTATGCGCTCAACAATCACCTTTAAAATCCTAGTGGCCCTCGCCATCGTGTTCACCTTTTTGCTGGCAATATCGACCTATTTCCAATATTCGCAACAAAAGCAACTTGTAAACTCAGTGTTAAGTGAGCAGCTTCACGACAAAGCAAGTAACTACTTCGATAGCCTCAATATGATGATGCTCACCGGCACCATGGCACAAAAAGAGACCCTTCGTCAGAAAGCACTGGCTCAAGAAGGCATTGAAGACGTTCGTGTTTTACGCGCCGACGCTGTCAGCAAGTTATATGGCCCAGGTAATGACAACCAAACACCGGTTGACGATATTGATAAACGAGCGCTAGCGGGCGAAACCGTTATCGAACCTTTTTCTGCTGATTGGGGCAAAGGCTTGGTTATTGCTCTGCCAATGAAGTCGAGTGAAGATTACCGAGGAACCAATTGTGTCGCCTGTCATATGGCACCAGAAGGTGAAGTCTTGGGTGCGATTCGTCTCGAATATAACCTTAACCATGTTAACTCGCTGATTAACACTCAAACCATGGCTGCTATTGGCATTATGGCAGTGATCTCGTTTGCCGGATTTGTCCTTACGATGGGATTAATTCGTAAGATTATCGTGCGCCCGCTGCAACAGACTTCTCGCTTTATGACCCAAGTCAGCAACGATAAAAACCTATCCACTCGCCTGCCAGAACAAAGCAAGGATGAGATTGGCACGCTGGCTAACTCCATCAACTCGTTCATGGGAACCGTATACGACAGCTTAGAAAAGGTACAAAACACCTCGCACAAACTGAATGCGTCTGCCAACCAACTGACTAGTGTCGCGCAAATTACCGAGCAAGCCGCCAGTGACCAGCAAAGCGAAACCGCCGAAGTGCAACATAATGTCGAAGGAATACAGGCACAGCAAGTCAATGTAGAACAAGCGACTTTAACGGCTTCAGAGCTTATTAATCACACCGCCGATGTGGCATGTAAGAGTGCCAACCAAGCACACGACGCAAGCAGTGAGATAAAAAACCTCGTTAGCAGCATAGAAGAAGTGAAACACAAAATACTGACACTCAATGAGCAAACCGGAGAGGTCTCTTCAATATTGAGTGTGATTCGTGGCATTGCTGACCAAACCAATCTTCTGGCCTTGAATGCAGCGATTGAAGCAGCTCGTGCGGGAGAACAAGGTCGTGGGTTTGCGGTAGTGGCAGATGAAGTTCGCCACCTTGCATCGCGAACCGCAGAAGCAACAGGCAGCATTGAGTCAATCATTCATCAATTCCAGCAAGGCAGTGAAGAGTCGCTAACTTCTGCCGATCGCGTTTGCGAACAAGCTCATCAAAGCTCAACCGATATCGACGCACTTTCAATTGAAATGAATGGTGTGGTCGAAGAGATGAAACAAGTCTTGGCTCACGCACAGAATATTCAGCAGCAAACACAATCCACCACACAAGCGACTCAAGATGTTCAACAAAAGGTTGAGACCATCACCTCTCACGCCAACAACACGTCGCAATCTGCGGCTGAAACTCGCAACATCAGCAATGACTTAGAAGAGCTGTCTGATCACCTTGAGTCACTGATTAATCAGTTTACTTTGTCGAGTACAAAGAAGAAGTCATAGATCGCCAACAAAAAAGCGCTCAACAATGAGCGCTTTATCTTCATAGCAACGTCTAATTCAGGCTTTCAGGCTTTCAGGCTTTCAGGCTTTAAAAGAACCGTAAACCAAGATTAGTGCGTAATGGAAACCGCGGTTAAGTCTTTATGCTTGTGATACATCGCGTGTTTGACTATCAGGTTCGCACTCACGCTATCCATTCCTGACACTTCAACGTTAGCCCCTTTTTTACGGAACTTGAACACAACCTTATCAAGCGCCTCGACCGAGGTATTATCTAAGAATGACGCATCCGATATATCGATGGTCACTAAAGAGGTCGCGTTGTCATAATCAAATAAGTCGACAAACGCATCTGACGAAGCAAAGAAGACATGGCCTTTTACTCGGTGAATGGTGTGCATTTCGTTTGTCACGACTTCATCGGATATAAACACCATGGATTTGCTGGCATGTGCATAAAACAGAGCCGACAGCACCACGCCAACCGCAACACCTATTGCTAAATTATGAGTAAACACCACCACCGCCACGGTTGCTAGCATGGTTACATTGGTTGGCAGTGTGTGATCTTTAAGCTCAACAATGGAACGCCATGAGAATGTGCCGATAGAAACCATGATCATCACAGACACTAAAGCGGCCATCGGTATCAGCTTCAACCAATCAGAAACAAACACCACCATTAGCAACAAAACCACCCCAGCGATCATGCTGGACAATCGGGTTAAGCCACCTGATTTGATGTTAATGATCGACTGACCGATCATTGCGCAGCCCGCCATTCCACCAAAAAGGGAAGCCACGATGTTCGCAACGCCCTGCCCTTTACACTCATTGTTTTTATTGCTTTCAGTATCAGTCAGGTCATCGACTATGGTCGCTGTCATCAAGGATTCCAACAAGCCAACCAGAGACAGAGCAATCGAATATGGCAGGATGGTTGCAAGCGTCTCAAACGTGAATGGAATATTAGGAATCAAGAACACAGGCAGTGAATCGGGAAGCTTGCCCATATCGCCAATCGTTCTCACATCTAAGCCGAAGAGCAAACTAATGATTGTCAGGGTAACAATCGCGACCAGTGGAGAAGGTATTGCGCGACCAAACTTGGGGAAATAAGGAAGCAGATAAATGATCGCCAAACCCAAAGCGACTAACACGTAAACGCTTGAAGGGACGTTGATTAATTCAGGAAGTTGGGCCATGAAAATTAGAATGGCGAGCGCGTTAACAAATCCAGTAATCACCGATTTGGAAACGAAATTCATCAGGTTACCAAGCTTGAGATAACCAGCTGCGATCTGAATGACGCCAGCTAGAAATGAAGCGGCGAGTAGATATTCTAGTCCGTGCTCTCTCACTAAAGTGACCATTAGTAGCGCCATAGCGCCTGTTGCACCGGAAATCATTCCCGGACGACTGCCAACCAAAGCAGTGACGACACAAATACAGAACGAGGCATAGAGCCCTACTTTAGGGTCAACGCCTGCAATAATTGAAAATGCGATGGCTTCAGGGATCAATGCGAGTGCAACCACAATCCCAGATAATGAATCTCCTTTAACGTTTGATAACCAGTGTTTTTTTAAATAATTAAGCATGTAATTCTCTTTTACTTGTACAGCCAGTCCTGCCTTGTTGAGACATAATTTGATCGACTGTTTTTCTTGAATGAGCGAGCGCTCGAAAAGTGCGGGTGTAGAGAGAATGCAGGGGTTAAGGCGGCGTAATTAACACGTAGATATTAAACTCCTCTTGTACTTTAGTGGGAAATTAAGAAGGTGATCAAGTCCAAAATGACTGAATCCGCGCCAATATAGAGTGAGTCTCAACACAATCACACTCCCATTATTGAAAACAAAGGTTTCGATTACGCCATGCTCGTTCAGCAGCTCACATAGGGTGAAAGGTAAGGCTGACGCTAAGATCGAACAAAAAACACACCCTCAAACCTATTTATCGTCAGTAGACACAATATTTCTTTCACCAAGCAAGAATAAAGGTTGAAGCTGTCGGTATGACAGGTAATATGTTCAATCGATTTAAAAAGTTTATACAACTTGATGTTTCGGCTAATTATTGTGCAAATGTATATTTATTTGCAGCAATGCCAGAGACTTTGAGTTGAATTTGTCCCTCAATGGAGAATGAAATCAACATGACTTACGCGCCTGTAACAGACGTACTTGGCGGCAAGCTAGCGGTAGACAGTGAAGTAACTGTTCGCGGCTGGATCCGTTCACGTCGTGATTCCAAAGCTGGAATCTCTTTCCTTGCCATTTATGACGGCTCTTGTTTCGACCCGATTCAGGCCGTGGTTCCTAATAATCTTAATAATTACGAAAACGAAGTATTAAAGCTAACAACTGGCTGCTCTGTTGAAGTAACGGGTAAGATTGTTGAGTCTCCTGCGAAAGGTCAAGACTTCGAACTAGCAGCAACTGACGTTAAAGTTGTAGGCTGGGTTGAAGACGCTGACACTTACCCAATGGCTAAGACGCGTCACTCTATCGAGTACCTTCGTGAAGTTGCTCACCTACGTCCACGTACAAACGTGATTGGCGCAGTAGCACGTGTACGTAACTGTCTATCTCAAGCGATTCACCGTTTCTACCACGAGCAAGGTTTCTTCTGGACTTCTGCTCCGCTTATTACTGCATCTGATGCAGAAGGCGCTGGTGAAATGTTCCGTGTTTCTACGCTAGACATGGAAAACCTACCACGCACTGAAAAAGGCGACGTAGACTTCAACGAAGATTTTTTCGGTAAAGAGACGTTCCTAACAGTATCTGGCCAACTTAATGCTGAAGCTTATGCTTGTGCACTAAGCAAGGTTTACACGTTCGGTCCTACGTTCCGTGCTGAAAACTCAAACACAAGCCGCCACCTAGCTGAGTTCTGGATGGTTGAGCCTGAAGTTGCGTTTGCAGACCTTAACGATGTAGCGAAACTGGCTGAAGACATGCTTAAGTACGTTTTCGCTGCTGTTCTTGAAGAGCGCCGCGACGACCTTGAATTCTTCGCTTCTCGCATCGACAAGCAAGCAATTACTCGTCTAGAGCAATTCGTTGACGCTGACTTCGCACAAGTTGACTACACTGACGCAATCCAAATCCTACTAGACTCTGGTAAGAAATTTGAGTTTGACGTTGAGTGGGGCATCGACATGTCTTCTGAGCATGAGCGTTACCTAGCTGAAGAGCACTTCAAAGCACCTGTTATCGTTAAGAACTACCCGAAAGACATCAAAGCTTTCTACATGCGCTTAAACGACGACGGCAAAACAGTTGCAGCAATGGACGTACTTGCACCAGGCATCGGTGAAATCATCGGTGGTGCACAACGTGAAGAGCGTCTAGACATTCTAGACGAGCGTATGATTGCTATGGGTATCGACCCTGAGCACATGAGCTGGTACCGCGACCTACGTAAATACGGTACAGTGCCACACGCTGGTTTCGGTCTTGGTTTCGAGCGTCTAGTATCTTACGTAACAGGTATGGGTAACGTTCGTGACGTGATTCCATTCCCACGTACACCACGCTCTGCAAACTTCTAATTCGAAACCTATTCGATATTAAAAGTTAAGAACAAACAAAAACCTCCGCACTTGCGGAGGTTTTTTTATGTTCGGAATAAAACGAGTCCAGATGCTTCTGCGTGCCACTATCTGAGACTCATTATTTCAAAAGCTAATCCACATCTTGGTCGATAGCGTATTTTATTGCAAGACCGCAGATTGCCATCATAACGAATGGGATCGCGGCAGTGGTGTATTCCGCCCACGCCATATCAGCGAATGCTTTTGCCAGCAGTACGTGGCCGAGAATAAGCAGAAGCGCACACACAATAGCGACAATAGTCAGCTTAACTTCATTTCCCATAGTCATTTTCAACATAACGGTATCTCCAATATTTGGTCTACCGTTATTGAATCACAACTCTTTGGTCAATTAGGCGTACAGTTACCCCACAAACAACCCGTACAGTTGGAATGATTGTCTTTTTTATGAGGGACTTAAGGTTTTACGAGTGCGTAAGTTGATGTGCCAGTTTGCCAAGCCAGATGAGCGCCTGTTCTTTCTCTTCTGTCAGTTCATAAGAGAAGTTCAATCGTATCGCGTTATCCACTCTGCCATGCTCACTAAACAGATCGCCAGATGCAACGCTAATGCCTTGCTCGATAGCCAGTTGATGAAACTGTTGGCTGTCGAATTTTTCAGAAAAGCGAATCCATATCAAGTAGCCACCAGCCGGCTCTTCAATCTCTATTGAATGCGGAAAGCACTGCTTAATGACATCGATAAATCGCTCTTTCCTGACGACAAGGTTTTTACGCAGTTTACGAAGGTGATTGTCGTAGCTTTCATGCGTTAAGAAATGAGCGACACCAAGTTGAACAGGAGCGCTACTCGATAACGTAGAAAGAAGCTGTAACTTTTGAATCGCGTCGTTAAAACGCGTGTTCACAACCCACCCTACTCGATAACCAGGACACAAACTTTTTGAATACGACCCACAAAGCAAGACGGAATCGGTCCTATCGAAGGCCTTTAGTGGCTTCGGCTTATGCCCTTCGTAATAAAGATCGCCATACACGTCATCTTCAATAATGTAGGTTCCATGCTGTTCTGCAATCTCTACCACACGGCGCTTTGCCTGTTCCGACAAACTGGTTCCCGTTGGGTTTTGAAAAGTCGTCATCAGCCAACACGCTTTAACATCTTGGTTTTGTAGCGCGTTTTCAAACTGCTCTATATTCAACCCATTGATTGGGCAAACGTCCACTTCGATCGGGTTAAGCCCGAGCCTCTCGACAGCCTGCAGAGCACCATAGAATGCGGGAGACTCAATCACGACGTTATCACCCGACTTGGTGACCGTTTGCAGGCTCAAGTTGAGCGCCTCCATAGCACCCGACGTAATCACGATGTCTTGATGATTAACCGTGATCCCTTGCTGCAGATAACGCTGTGCGATTTGCCTTCTCAAGGACTCACTGCCCGGTGGTAAATTATTTATCACACTCGCGCCAGTCATCTTCCTACCCGCGCTGGCAAGGTTTCGAGTCAAGGTAGGTAACGGGAAAAGGTCGGGATCTGGGAATGCAGAGCCGAAAGGAATCACACCTTCGGCTGAACTCGACTTCAAGAAATCAAATAAGCGGTCATTAATGGCTTTCTTTTCACTAACGAGTGGCTGTGCGTAGTCAACGCCGTCCAGCCTTGGCGCTACAAAGTAGCCCGACTGAGGTTTAGCGATGATCCACCCTTCGCTTTCTAGCAACTGGTAGGCTTGTAAGACAGTACTATTGCTGACGTTGTAATTTCGACAACTCATGCGTACCGAAGGGATCTTCTCTCCGGATCGCCACGTATTGTTGGCTATCTGAGTTCGAATATCCTTTGCAAGCTCTTCATAACGCGCCATCTAATTGTACTACCTAGAGAAATTCTGTGAGCCGGTGATTTTATCACTTACGCCAACAACTATTGCTGCTATCCATATGATCGCACCTAATTTCCACAATAGTGTGAATTAATTCACAGATAACTTTGTAAGCTTTGCTAAGTTTGTACCCAAGGTAGGAGCTAAGTTGGCTTTCTACCTCAATAATTTGATGTAACCCAAAAACATGCGAGATAACAATGAAAAAAATAGAAGCAGACCAATTAAGTTATAAAGGAGAGTCAAACGGTGTTCACAGTTGGACAACACCGAGCGGTCAGCCATATTACTGGCACCCAGATTGGCTCCATATTGCTGAAGATGCGACAGGCTCACATCCAAAGCAAAAGATCGATGTCGAACAAGACCAAGCACCAACGGAAAAACACGCGGTGTCTGCTATTCTGAAACACATCAACCAATGGGCTGCAGACAAACTAGCGTCTCACCCTGAGATTGAAACCGGCTCAATCGAAGCTGAAATCAATCTCAAAAAGTAACGGGGTAAAGTAGATAGCAAACTCAATCACTCGCGATTCTAACCAGTACACAGACTGAATAGCCTCGAACCTAGACCGAGGCTATTCAAGTATCTTCATAAAAATGCTGCAATAACCCCCACCTAGCTAACAAATCTCTAACACAAACCAGTTTCTTGTATCAATCCACGAAAGCTATCGATAGAATTTCCGGTCTTATTCACGTCACTTATGCTAATCATTCGCAATTCTAAAGTCGTGAATCAATGAATGCGTAAATCTAATAAGAATGAGAACAAAGGCTTACCGATGGATACTTCAAATTACAATCAATCGCTAACGACTAAGTTATACGTCATTGCTGGCGTGCTGTTTGGCACCTATGGCAGTCGGGTGTGCCCTATGCTCGATAGCTTAACGACGTTAGAGATTTTCACACAAGTCAGTATTGTGTTTATCTTATTATGGCTCGCACGTCGTTACCCATTGGCGCAACATACCTTGGTCAAGCAAGGCCGATTCGCGCAACTCGATACCCTGCTATTTTTTGCTGCAAGTGTGCCTTTCGCGCTCTACTACAACTTAAGCTATGAATTCACCATAGATAGTAATTTGAAGGTGCTGTTTGGCATGAGTCTATTCGGCTTCTTTACCGGAACCATTCTTCAATTGAATGCCAAGCTCAGCCAAATGGATAAAATGGAGACGACTGGACAATTCGACTTCCAACTGGTTGGTGAAAGAAGTTCACTGGTCAAGCAGATGATAGGCTTGGTTATCGTGCTTCTGGTAACACTGACGACTATGTTGACGATGATTGCCGTTAAAGACATCTTCTGGCTAGAACACAACCCTGACCGCTTATTGGATGGCACCGGCAAGATCAGCGTGATCAAAGAGTTTATTTATTTGGCTGTGGTACTGGGTGGCTACGCGATAACCATCATGACGCTTTGGAGTAAGCTAATTAAGCGTATTCTCCTAAGCCAAGAGCACGCATTAAACAAAGTCACCAATGGCGAGCAAGGCGTTCGCTTACCTATTTTCGGCTACAACGAGCTTGGATCAATGGCATCTATGACCAATACCATGCTTGATAGCCTTGAAACCGCGCAAAACGAAGTGAAAACCACACGTGACGTGGCCATTGTGAGCTTATCGGCATTGGCTGAATCTCGAGACAATGAAACGGGCGCACATATCCTAAGAACTCAAGAGTACGTCAAGGTACTCGCACAAGAGCTCAGCAAATCAGAAACCCACTCAAGCTTGTTAACTCCAAACTACATCGAGTTGCTCTACAAATCTGCGCCTTTGCACGACGTGGGCAAAGTAGGTGTTCCTGATAGTGTGTTATTGAAGCCGGGCAAATTGACGGACGAAGAGTTTGAGATAATGAAAGGTCACCCCGCGATTGGGGCTGAAGCGTTATCTATTGCAGAAAAGCAGTTGGGAAGTAGCTCTTTCTTAAGAGTCGCAAAGGAGATATCTCTGACTCACCACGAGAAATGGAATGGCAGTGGTTATCCTAATCAGTTGTCTGGTGAAGATATCCCGTTATCTGGCCGTTTAATGGCATTAGCTGATGTTTATGATGCGCTCATCTCGAAGCGAGTCTACAAGCCACCCTTTACTCATGAACAAGCTAAACAGATCATCTTAAAGGGCGATGGGACGCATTTTGATCCGCAAGTTGTCCAAGCTTTTCTGGTCGTCGAACAAGCGTTTGTTTCAATTGCTGCGACCTACAAAGATGGCAAAAATGTAGCGAGTGAACTCGAGCGCGAAAGCTTTATTGCTCAACCTGAGTAATCTATTCAAAATCCACTAACTTCTTGCACCCTATAGGTTAATCCGTAGGGTGTTTTGTTATCAAATATCCTCTTTAGTCAATAAATCTGATTGAAATGGATTTTTTTTGGTCTTTCTGTTCACTTCGTATTGTCTTAAAAATTCCATACAGGTATAACTACCCATAGATACTATCCCCTCTCAATTGACATGGATGAAGATTATGTTTGAAAAAGTGTTAGCTGCTCCCGCCGATCCTATCCTCGGCCTTACTGAAGAGTTTAAAAAAGACTCTCGTGCAGAGAAAATCAACCTTGGCGTTGGCATCTACAAAAATGAAGATGGTCAAACACCAGTACTTAAAACAGTAAAGAAAGCAGAAGCTGCACTTCTTGAAAACGAAAAAACCAAATCTTACCTAACGATTGAAGGTACAGCTGAATACGGTCTAGCGGTTCAGAAACTTCTTTTCGGTTCAGACGCAGAGATCGTTGCATCTCAACGCGCTAAAACAGCACAAGCTCCAGGTGGTACAGGTGCACTTCGCGTAGCGGGTGAATTCATCAAGCGCCAACTGGGCGAAGTGAAAATCTGGATCAGTAACCCAACTTGGGCTAACCACAACGGCGTTTTCGCAGCTGCGGGGATCGAAACTGCTCAATACAGCTACTACAACGCTGAAACTAAAGACAAAGACTTCGCTGGTATGGTTGCTGACCTAGAGAAAGCTTCTGAAGGCGATATCGTTCTTCTTCACGGCTGCTGTCACAACCCAACAGGTATCGACCCAACAACTGAAGAGTGGGAAGTACTGGCTAAATTGGTTGCTGAGAAGAAACTGCTGCCTCTATTCGATTTTGCTTACCAAGGTTTTGCAAAAGGCGTTGAAGAAGATGCTGCTGGCCTACGTATTTTTGCTCAATACAACAAAGAGATCCTTGTTGCTAGCTCGTTCTCTAAGAACTTCGGCTTGTACAACGAGCGTGTTGGTGCATTCACTCTGGTTGCTGAATCAGCAGACGTAGCAACGACAGCATTCTCTCAAGTTAAGAGCATTATCCGCTCTATCTACTCTAACCCACCAGCCCACGGCAGTGCTGTCGTTACTCACATCCTTGGTGATGCTGATCTACGTGCTGAATGGGAAGCAGAAGTGGCAGAAATGCGTGACCGTATCCAAGAGATGCGTGAACTATTCGTAACGACACTGAAATCAGAAGGTGTTGATGCAGACTTCACATTCATCGAACGTCAAAACGGCATGTTCTCGTTCTCAGGTCTAAGCAAAGAGCAAGTAACTCGCCTAAAAGACGAATTCGCAATCTACATTGTTGGTTCTGGCCGTATCAGTGTTGCTGGTATGACTAAGTCAAACATGGGTCCTCTATGTAAAGGTATCGCTGCGGTTCTTTAATCGAAAAGCGAAACCTGTATTTGCAGACCAATAGATGTGTAAAAGCCAGCAATTAAGCTGGCTTTTTTGTGTCTGTCTCTTTGTATATAAGAGCTATTAGTGCACTTAGCCTTTTCGTTACTGGCTAATACTCTAGGAAAAATTCCACTCCTAGCTCGTGAGTACGCTCGCTACGAATTTTACCTTCACCATCTCGATGTTGATATGACCCACCAATCGCAAACTTATTGGTCACTAGATAACGTAAACCTAAGTGATAGACCTCTTCATCAAACAGGTCACTTCGATTCACTTGCACACTCCCGTTAGCTATCCAACGTTTCGCAAAGCCATAGTTAAGCTCAGCTTTTACCCCTTGGATGAACTCAGTGTCTGAAGATTCAGTTCGGTTGGTGTCATTATCTTCAACCTTACCTTTTGTGATACCAAGCAGGTAGTAAGCCACTATATCTAAATCTTTCTTAATGCTGTAACGGTAACCAACACCTGGCATCAGCGTATCAATTCGAGTTGTGGTGTCATCAGGGTGAATAAAGCGTGCGCTGTAGTCTCCAAGCAACAACCAATCATCCGTCATCGCGTAACTGACGCCTAATCCATACGACGAGGCATTGTTATTACTGCCTGCATCTTCATTTAAACTGCCCGAATGCGCGGTGGCATAAATATGGTCGTAATCCAAAATATCCACCGCGTTAGTGTCCGCCCACAAACTTGGAGAAAACATAAAAACCGCAGATACAAAACTAAGCTTCCACTTCGACATTCCTATCATCCTTAAACTGTCACTCCATTAATTGAAAGGTTAGTCTATCCATAAGACTTTAAAAAGGTTTTAGCTCACAGATTGATTTGTGACGGCAAAATATTATCAAATGTTGTACCATGAAATCATACAAACCAATGGATGATCATTATGGATGCTGAGTTATTAGAGATTCAAAACTTTCTGGCACAATACCCCCCTTTCACAGAACTCCCTGAGGAGATGTTGGCGAAAGTGACCAGTAGCGTGGAAATTTCTTATTACCGCCAAGATACCCCTATCATTCACTTTGGTGATCAAATTCATGACTTATACATCGTTCGAAGTGGCGAAGTCGAAGTCTACCGCCGTAAAGGCGAACTCTATAACCGCCTGGATGAAGGCCACTTGTTCGGTCAAATGGGCCTACTGACCAACAACAAGGTGCGTTTCCCAGTTAAAGCCACCGAAGATACCCTGCTTTACTGTATTCCTGAGCCTATCTTCCAAGAGCTCTACGACAACTACGACTCCTTTGCCGATTTCGTAGAAGTAGAAGATAACGCGCGACTGCGCCAAGCCAACTCAGACAGCAACGACGCTAACGACTTAACGACATCCAAGGTTAAAACGCTGCTGACCAGCGAAGCACCAATGATCGAAAAAACGCGCACGATTCAGCAAGCTGCGACCATGATGGCACAGGATAATGTTTCCTCTTTGTTGATCATCGACCCAGAAATCGTTGAAGATGATGAAGATGACTCAACACCCGTGATTGGCATCATCACCGACCGAGATTTATGTACTCGCGTTTTAGCTGAAGGGCTTGACCCATCGGATGAAGTCTCTAGCGTAATGACACCTGAGGTTATCTCTCTCGATCACAATGCTTACGTATACGAAGCTATGATGACCATGCTTCGCTATAACGTGCATCATTTACCAGTGCTTAAAGATAAGAAGCCGATTGGTATTATCGAAGCGACCGATATTGTTCGTTATGAGTCTCAAAACTCGCTGTTATTGGTAAGTAGTATCTTCCAGCAACAAAGTATCGAAGATCTGAAGGTGCTTTCCGAGCAAGTAAAAGACAGCTTTGTGCGCTTAGTTAACGAAGATGCCAACGCCCACATGGTGGGTACTGCAATGTCGGTAATTGGTCGTAGCTTTAAGCAGCGAATTATCGAACTGGGCGAAGAGAAATTGGGCAAGTCGCCTATTCCTTACTGTTTCCTCGCACTGGGCTCTATGGGGCGTGATGAGCAGCTGCTGGTTACCGACCAAGATAACGCAATCATTCTTGATGATACCTACGACGAGAAAAAGCACGGTAAATACTTTGAGGAGCTGTCGACCTTTATTTGTGATGGCTTAGATCAGTGTGGCTATGTGTATTGTACTGGCGATATCATGGCGACTAACCCAACGTGGCGTATGACTCGTCGACAATGGGAAGAGTGCTTTGCCGATTGGATTGATGATCCAAACCCGAAAGCACTGTTAAATGCTTCAATCTTCTTCGACTTAGATGGCGTTTATGGTCGTCTGAAATGGGCCGAGCAATTGAACAGCTTTATTGTTCGACGCGCACGTAAGAACAATCGCTTCTTGGCGTGCCTTGCACGTAACGCACTCAACCGTACACCTCCGCTCGGCTTCTTCAAAGATTTCGTGATGGAGAAAGATGGCCGTCACAACAACTCTATCAACCTTAAGCGTCGTGGTACTGCGCCACTCGCCGATTTGATTCGTGTTCACTCGCTCGCGGTAGCGTCTCGCTCTAAGAACTCGTTCGAACGCTTAGATGACATTATTGACGCCGGTATTCTGCCAAAAGGCCGAGCTCAAGATTTGAAAGATGCGATGGAGTTTATCTCTCTGGTTCGTATTCGCCACCAAGCACACGATGTCGACAACAACATCGAGCCTGATAACAACATCGAGCCAGAGAACCTGTCTGACTTCGAACGACGTAACCTAAAGGATGCATTCCAAATATTAAGTAATGCGCAAAACTTCCTTAAGTTCCGTTATCAAGCCAGCAACAAGTTTAAGTAGGGCCTATGAACAAACTATTCAGATCACCTGCGGTCGATTGGCCATTTAAGTTTGCTCAGAAGCTTGAACGAGCGAGAGACGAGCGCTTAAAGCACTTTTATAGCCAGCCTCTTCCTGCGCCTGATACGCCACTTTCAGAAGTGATGTTTTTGGCTGTCGACTTTGAGACAACGGGGTTAAACCCAAACAAAGACGGCATCATTACCATTGGTTTAGTGCCATTTACGCTCAATCGCATCTACTTGCGACAAGCCAAACACTGGACTCTAAGACCAAAACAGAAACTTGAAGAAGAGTCTGTCGTGATTCATGGCATCACTCACAATGACATCATTGATGCGCCAGACCTTAGCGAAGTGTTGGGCGAGATCTTAGAATCAATGGCGGGACATATCCCTGTGGTTCACTATCGTCGTATCGAACGTGACTTTTTGGACAATGCATTGAAAGTGCGACTCGGTGAAGGCATTGAGTTCCCAGTCCTCGACACGCTGGAGATTGAATCTCAGATCCAAAATAAACTGGCTGGCGGCTTGTGGAACAAGCTGAAAGGTAAGAAGCCAGCTTCAGTGAGACTGGGTCAGAGTCGTCGTCGATACCATCTGCCCGACTACACGCCGCATCATGCATTAACTGACGCTATTGCGACCGCTGAGCTACTCCAAGCGCAAATTGCTCATCACTTTGACTCTGAGATGCCTCTGAAGAGTTTCTGGCTCTAGCTGAGTTACGTAAGCTAAATACAAACACAAAGCCCATCAACTTCCATTGGTCGGCTTTTTCATTTTTATCGTCTGTGTTTAAGCAACGGTTGGCCCGACTAAGCGCATTTCCCATAAGCGTTTAAACATATTATAACGTCACACCCCAGCAGTTCCGCTCTAATGGGCGTCGAAAATCGTGATCGCTATTTGTCAGCGCGATTGGCATTATTACTTCCCAACCACAGACAACGTTTGGTAATAAAGACGCTTTTGCTGATACATATTCTCATCAGCGACTGAGAACAATTGCTCAACGTCTGTTGAATCACTAGAGGCTGCACCAATCGAGAATCTGACAGGAATAGAGATACCCGCTTTAGTCTCGATTGCCTGTTGCTCCTGAGCAATGTACAACTGCTCAGTCATCTTTGCGACATTGAGCGAACTCGACTCACCAGACGTTAAGGTAAGCACCGCAAATTCATCTCCACCCAAACGGTATAGATTACTGGCAGGTGTCAATTCGTGGCTGATTACGTCTACGCAGCGCTGTATCAGCTCATCCCCGATCTCATGCCCATGAACATCATTGGTCGTTTTCAAGCCATTGATATCAATAATGATCAAAGAAATCTGATTTTGATTGTCGTTAATGCTGCGTTTACTGAATTCGAGATCTTCATTAAAAGCTTTACGATTCAAACAGCCAGTCGGCATGTTAATCCGTGTAATATTTTCGAGCTCTAGCCAACCAGCTAACTGTTTTTGGTACATGTCAAAAATCAGAAGATCTTCTTCACTGAGGACATCAAATGAACTTGAACAAAAATACCCGATCGCCGTCCCCTGTGAGTCACAGAGTATCAGGTCAGCCTCGCCAGTCCGGTTAAAATGAAACTGAATCGAATGTTGAACAAGTAATGTCTTTAACTCTTGATCGACCATTTGAGGAATCAACCGATATTCAGCCGCGTGTCTTGATGATGCAAACTGAACGATCTTCAAAATACGATGCTTCTGGGATTCTTCACGCGCGAGCGAATTAGTTAACTTGCTGGTTTTCTCTTCGACTAAGTCCTCTAGCTGAACATTAAATCTTTCGAGTTTATCGTTACTTTCGGTAAGCTCACGGACTTGGTATTGTATGCGACCCCACAAGGTTTCCAATAAACGACTCAGCGTGACGAACTCTGTAAAACGATGTTCATCCACACTATGAGTCGGTGACTGGTTATGCGAATACGACGTAACAGATTCAGCCAACAAGTTTAACTGCCCTGAGAACCAGCGGCTTAGGAACAGAGCAAACACAATCGAGATGGCAAGCGTCGCCACCAATATTCTGACAAAGACCACCTGAGCTTGTTGCATCTCTAATAAACGCTCACTGTCGGAAATATGATGTTTGACGTTCAGTACCAATTTGTCGGTAAAGAATGTGCTGTCGATAGAGATAATGTTCGCACTTTGTTCAGAAGATTGAGCATCCGTTGAATCAATATAGTTAAACTCAACCGACTCATTTTGATAAAGGAAAGGCGTCACTTTAGTCTTAAGTCTGTCATACCCCATAAGAACCACAAGATAACCCTGCGGCGTGTATGTAGAACCTTCTATCAAACGATAAGGTAAAATCGGCGCGACAAAAGCGATACCTGCAGCGGCATTATCCGCCACTTCAGTTTCGGTAAACTCGGTGTGGAACAATTTCCCTTGCCCATAAACCGATTGAGGACGCTTCAAGCTTTCTAATAACTGGCTCTGCTCAAAATGGTACAAGCTGCCTTTGCTGTCATAAATGGGCTTCCAGTTTTGGTCCAGAATATAAGTCGCGGACACACTCTCCGCTAGCGCATTGAAGCTATCCATCTTGTCCCAAACAACACTCGAGAAAAAGATATTACCACCCGCTTTAATCAATGATCGGTCATGCGAATACCATTGAGTTAGGCTCGCCGTCAGCTTAATTTGCTCTTGTACGGTTTGACGAATACCGGTCGTAGAGTTGTCCAGCTTGGTTTCTTTTTGCTCTAAAGAACTTTGGTTTTGTTTATTGAGAATCAACTGTCCCGCTAGGTAAACAGGAAGCATTGAGCAAGCCAGCAACACCAAGCCCATGGTGTATTTTAATGATAGCTTCAATCTCTTACCCTCATATTCGCCGAGTAATATTGAACAAAATCATTGTAAAATTTATGCAGTTCACTCTTTGGCATCCCTGACTTGTAACGCTGATACGCCCGAGCCGATGCCTCCCAAACGATCGCCATCTTGTAGTCACTCGACATCATTTGCGATGCTTGAAACTCATCGTACATATTTGAAAGTGTCTGGTTACCTTCCTCAACACGGCGTTGATTAACCTCATAAAACGGCGAAACCATGGCACTCGAGTGAGCTAAAGAGGTGAAACTGTTTGATTGCAGGTATTGAACGACTTCTTTCAAAGCCAATTTCTTATCTGGGTTTTGCATGCCTTTTTCCGTGACAGCAAAAACCTTTGCGCCACTAAATGAAGACATACTTTCACCACGATAGGTCGGCAACGAATTGATGTACAAATCTCGACCAAAGGCGGCATCGAGTTCGCTGAACGCCCAATCACCGTCAATCAAAAACTCGACTTCCCCATTGATGAACCTCTGCCTCGCGCAAATATCGCTGCACGATGATTCGATGACTTTTTTCTGCTGCAACATGTCGATGAAATCAAAGATAGCAACTAACCCTTCACCATTAACATTCTTCGACGATAATAAGTCTTCAGAAAAAAGCTGATAGAAAGCTAGATAGAAGTACATGTTTGGATTGGGAAAAAGCACGCTCACTTGATCGGACTGAGCAGAGCGTTCAATTAGGCTCTCCCATGTCACGACTTGCGCTTGAGGCTTGCTCGAATACAGAACGACTTGGTTTCCAATACCAACCGGTAACGCCTTAAGCTCACCGTTGATGACCACTGCATCGAGCGCTTTTTTCTCATAGCGTTGGGTATCGACCCAAGCATCAGGAAGCGTCGCTAAATCGATATATTCAGTTAGACCTAAGAAGTCAGAAGGAACCCAGATGGCGTCGGGAAAGGTATTGTCTCTAGGATCAGCAACAAGCAGTTCAGAACGAATACTGTTGACGTCAAACGAACGAATTTCTACACGATGATCAGTCATCGCTTCGATATGTTCTTTTACATAATCGGCCGTTTCATAATTAATACCAGCCCATATTTCAAGTGTGGACGAACAAGCAACGGCCGGAAATAGCATCGCAAATAGACTCAATAACCTCACACTTGGTTCCTTGTGGTAAAAATTAGACGTTGGATTTTAATCGCCCATCAATAAACCGGGCGATGCGGCTTATCGCTCACTGCTCATGATTAGAGACCTAGCTTTGGGCGACACGTTATATAGTAAAAAGTGCCTAAATAACAGTTGATACTCTCGCTTTAAGAGAAAGGTCTGCTCATTCTGATACATCCGTCATATCTCTGGATGACTGTTCTTACAATAAATCAACATACCATACCCTTTATTATTAACGACAAAAAAAATGCCGCAAAAGCGGCATCTATCTCGTTCGGTGCATTCGACACAATAAAAATCAAATAAGCAATTTATCAGTCAAAGCCCTATCATCGATTAAGCGTATTTCTCTTCGAAATCTTTCATGAAGCTAACCAGCGCTTGAACGCCTTCCAGAGACATTGCGTTGTAAAGTGAAGCTCTCATTCCACCTACTGCTCTATGGCCTTTCAGTGATTTCAGACCTGCAGCATCAGCCAATTCTAGGAACTTGCCATCTAACTCAGGTTTCGCCAGTTGGAACGGCACGTTCATTCTAGAACGGTTTGCAGTGTGAACATCGTTTTTGTAGAAAGCTGAGCTATCGATTGCATCGTAAAGCAGCGCTGCTTTCTCTTTGTTCACCAACTCCATCGCTTCAACGCCACCTTGAGCTTTCAGCCACTTGAACACAAGGCCTGATAGGTACCAAGCGTAGGTTGGTGGTGTGTTGAACATTGAGTCTTTTTCAGCAAGTACTTTGTAGTTCAGAATACTCGGCAACACGTCGTTTGCGAGTTCGAGTAGATCATCACGTACGATTGCAATGCAGATACCCGCAGGGCCGATATTCTTTTGCGCGCCCGCGTAGATAACACCGTACTGAGACACATCAATCTTACGAGACAGAATGTTAGATGACATATCCGCTACGATTGGCTTATCCGTTTGAGGAAGCTCGCTGATTTCAATACCATCGATGGTTTCATTCGGACAGAAATGTACATACGCAGCTTCCGGGTCAATTTTCCAATCTTTAGCTGGAACAACCGCTGCTTTACCATCAATTGACGTCTTCGCGTTGAATACATCGATTTCGCAATATTTGCTCGCTTCAGTCACTGCACTTTCTGCCCAGTAACCCGCATCAATGTAAGTCGCTTTCGTCGCATCACCTAAAAGGTTTAGAGGAACAGCAGCGAATTGAGCACGAGCGCCCCCCTGACAGAAAAGAACTTTGTAGTTGTCTGGGATGTTCAGAAGATCACGTAGGTCCTGTTCGGACTCGTCAGCAACTTGAATAAATTCCTTGCTGCGATGGCTGATTTCCATCACGGAAGTCCCTAAACCATTCCAATCAATAAAGTCCGCTTGCGCTTGTTTCATTACCGGTTTAGGCAGTGCAGCTGGGCCAGCACTGAAGTTGAATACGTTATCTAATGTAAGTTCCATGGGGATGATTGCTCCTGCTAAATAATAACTATGCAAGTAATACCATGTTTTACCCAACATAAAAACAACAAAAGAGGTCTTAAGACCTCTTTTGTTTTGTACCGTATAAAATGTTTAAGCTTAACCTGCTAAATCACCCTATCAGTATTCACGCCTGCTCTGTTTATTGAACCAAAACCGGCATAAGTAGAGCGATTAATGGAATTTCTTGTCCATTTTCGAACACTAGGTTTCCATTTTCTAAGTCAGCGCTGATTTCATAACCACTGTCTGTTTCCTTGATCATTTCCATCACAAGCAATTCATCGATACCTTCACGGATGAATGGATACTCTTCAACAAGTTCATTTGAGAAGCTAGAGTGAACGTTGCCCGTTAATGCAGGCATGATCATCGAAGGGTTGCTGCTGATGTTTTCGGTCCCTTCCGGCACGCTCACCAACCACTTAGATTCGAACTGTCCCTTACCTAACTCTAACGACATGTTGTTCATTGAAAGGTCGAAACCTTTAGCAAACAGGATATCGATAAATGGAATGATCTCTGCAACGTCTTCTTGCGTCATCACAGGATTAGATTGGTAAATCTCAAAGATTTTCTCAAACGACTCGCTATCCAACTTCGACATTTCAAAATCGACGTTTAGGTTGTTCAACTGGCCTTCACTGGTCTCGATGTTTGCGATATCCAGCTTGAGGTTGCTGCGCAGACGCTTAGTTGCTTCATCTAGATGTGATTCAAAATCGTACTTAGAATTTTCAATGGTCATGAAAGGCTGCATTGCAGAATCTGAAACCAAGAAGCTATCGATAGTAAAATTCTGAGTACCTAACCAGTAGCCTTTCGCTTGTTGGCCTGAACCCACACCTTTCAGATTAGACAGCGTTACCTCTTCACCGGTTTCAAAATCAATTTGAACTGAAGGGATTGAAAGCTCGTAATCAACTTGGCCTAAAACAGTCGCATGGCCAGAAAGATTCGATTTAGTGATCGAGACCGAAGTCCCATTCTCATCAGAACCTTGGTGATTGAACTGGCTTAACTCAAAGTTAAAGTCAGTGTTGCCGTTTAGCTCAGTACTAGTGGTCAGAGTTAAAGGCAGAATATCGGTATTCTCAAACGTCGACAGTGCATTTAGACTCACCAAACCATGGCTAACCGCACTATTTATGACAAACTCACTCGGCAACCCATCAATCGCAAGTTGCTCTTTCAGGTTTTCATCCGTCACAGTTAAACGAGTGGTTACGTTGGAAGACAAGTAACCTCTATCGTATTCCACGATCTCAGCTTGAATGCTTGAATTGTTAAGCTTTGCAACACCGTCAGTAATAGCATTTTGTCCAATTTGGCCAACCGCTAAAGGCCAACATAGTGCCAATGAGATTGCTCCGCCAATTGCACCAATTTTTCTTAACTGTTCCATGAGTTCTCTTTCTACACGTGACTGTTTTTTTTAGTCTACCCCATCAGTAGCAAACAAGAAACATTGAGTTAAATCAGTCTATTGCTCGATACTTCGATTGCCTCAATAAATTAACGGCTAGCTCTCATCCTTATTCGGCGGTTCTTGCTAGGCTAAAGACGTCGCTACTATTAAGGTTGAGCTGTGAATCAATACGCTGTTATCTGTTTGGACAATAATCCGGTTAGCATTGAAAGAATACGTTCGGAGCTGGCTCCGTTGGCTTCTGTATTCGATATTTATACTGCCGAGAACATAGAAGACGCACATCACGCATTAGAAGATATTCATGATCACAACCAAACCGTTGCCTTGGTGATCACTCATCATCATTCTGAATTTAATGGCGTGCAATTCCTGATTGAACTTCAACAGCTGCCCCATAGTAATACCGCAAAAACGATATTAGTCAGCGCTTCGTCAGACATTCAATCCATTTTAACCGCTGTGAATGAAGGTAGGCTCAACCACTGTTTAACCAAACCGGTTCAAGATCAGGTTCTGTTCAAATCAGCGCAAAAAGAGCTGACCTCTTTTGTTATCCAATACGACTCAGAAAACCTGCTCTCTTACAGCGATGCATTGGATCAACAACGCTTACTCAGAGCGCACATTGAGCAAAAGATTCACTCTTTCCAATCGGGTTTCATTCACGACTACCACCAGCTTTCTGATAATGCCCTTGCAGAACGTGTCGTCAGTGCCTTACAAGATGTGTTTTCAAAAGATGACAAAACTAAGGCCATTCGTGACTATTCCCCCGAGCATCTACTCACTGTGGAAGGCGAAGACAATCGCTTTTTATGGCTGATCATTGAGGGTGAAGCAGCTCTTTATAAGAAAGATGAACTTGGGCAACAGCGGGAAGTGGTACGTCACTCCAAAGGGAACATTGTTGGCGGGATGTCATTTGTAACAGGCGAGCCTTCGTTTTCTACGGCGATCACCCTAACGCAGACTCGCGTTATCAAACTGGATAAAGATAGCTTTGCTCAGGTGATGCATTCAAACAATACCCTGCTGCCTTTATTTACCAATCTATTGCTCCGTCATTTTAATCGACGTTTGCAACGCAGCATCACCAATAAGATCAAACTGCAGCAGACACTAGAATCATTAGAGTCTGCACATCAACAACTGATCGAGAAAGAAAAAATGGCGATGCTCGGGCAGCTAGTCGCGGGAGTCGCACATGAGCTGAATAACCCGATTGCTGCCATATTAAGAAGCATCGAAACTCTGTCAGACCATCTCGACCAAATATTGGCAAACCTATCCGTTCCAGAGTCCAATAAAGGGACTGACGTACTGGCACATTCAAAGTTAGCTAAGCCACTATCAACAGCCCAAGAAAGACAGCTCGTAAAGCATCTTACGTCGACGATTAATGACCGTGCTTTAGCAAAAAAAGCCGTGAGACTAAACCTAAGCCAAGACTCTACGGTTCTAAACACATTAAAGGCGTCCCCTGTCGCAGGCAAAGAGCTGCTCAATGACTTAGAGCATTACCATTATGTTGGAAACTCTATCCGCTCAATTCAAGTGTGCAGCAAGCGTATTGCCGATATGGTCAAAAGCTTAAAAAGCTATGCTAGAGAAGATGAAGAAGTTCGCCACTACACAGATATCCACGAAGGGCTTGAAGATACCTTAGTGATCTTCGAAAACAGGCTTAAACACCACCAACTCGAAAAGCATTACGATACCGACTTACCGCCTTTATTGTGCCAGTCGCTCTCGCTGCAACAAGTGTGGACCAACCTTATCTCCAATGCGCTCGATGCCCTATCTGAACGAGGAAAAGTGACCATCACCACTTCTCAACAGACAAAAGGCGACGACGCGTTTCTTGTGGTGCAAATCTCCGATACTGGCCACGGCATTGCCAAAGAAGACATCAACACCATTTTCAACCCAAATTTCACGACTAAAAAAGAAGGCAACTTTGGTTTAGGGATTGGGTTATCCATTTCTCAACAAATCGTTTCGGCTCATCAAGGGTTTATTTTGGTGGAGTCAGAGGTAGGCAGCCATACAAACATGCAAGTGTGGCTTCCATTCAAACAAGAAGGAGCACCTCATGAATAAGTACCTAATTTTATGTGTCGATGATGAACCTGAAGTTCTCAATAGTGTCCTTCAGGACTTGGCGATATTTGAAGAGAACTTTCTGGTTGAAGGTGCAGAGTCGGTCGATGAAGCCAAGCAAGTAATCAAAGAAATGGGACAAGATGGTATTAAGCTCGCGTTAATCTTATGCGACCACATCATGCCAGAAGAAACCGGCATTGATTTTCTGATCGAACTCAACCAACACGACGCTACTAAACCAACGCGTAAGCTGTTGCTCACCGGGCAAGCTGGGCTAGAAGATACCGTCACAGCCATTAACAACGCAGCACTTGATTTCTATATTTCAAAACCTTGGCAAGGCGACCAACTGAGAGACACGATTACTCAACAATTGACTGACTATGTCATTGCCAACGACAAGCAATTGCTAAACTGGACTTCCATCTTAGATACCGAGCGCATACTGACTTCAATGGCGGATAAACGCACCAGTTTTGGTGAATAGCACTGATTGGTTAATGGATACTGAGAATAGCATCATCCGATATAAAAACCTTCCGAATGTATACAAATTTTGGATAATTCGCTCGTCTATTTTTCTCATTCGCCCTAAACATGAGATCTCCGTTACATACTGATCCTTAATTTGCTTGTTTTTTAACTAAATGAGTAAGGTTTTACATTTTAAAGGATTACTTTTCCGTGAGTTAGATTAAACTGTCTCAATGTTTATGGTTTGCCGATTTGTCTCAAACCAAAGGAATTAACACTAATATAGGTTTACGGTCGTTATGCGCAAAATTCTACTTACTACCGCTATGCTATTGGCTTCTGGTCAAGCACTAGCTGTTGATGAACAACCACAGGTAATGAGCAACTTTAACTATGATTACTTTGAAGCACGTATCGGTGCTAGCCCAGTAACATTTGGTGGTGCGTTCAGTAAGTCCATTCACCCGAACGCTCACGCTATAGCACGTATCGATTCAGAATTTGAAAGCGATTACGACTCAGCTGTAGGTCTTGGTTTCCACGCTCCATTAAACAACTGGGCAGACCTAACAGGTGAAATGCTAGCTCGTATCGTTCAACCTGAGAACTCAAGCTCTACTGATATCGGTATGGAAATCAACATTGGTGTTCGCCAATGGCTTGGTCCACAACTAGAAGTTGGTGGTAAAGGTGGTTACGTTTCTATCGAAGACAACGATGATTGGACAGGTTCTGTTTACGCGCGTTTCCACTCTACAGAGCTTTTCTCTTTAGGTGCTGAAGCTCGTATTAACGACTTCTACGGTGACCAACTTATGTTCACTGCTCGCTTCAAGTACTAATACTTAAAGCTCAAGCCCTAGCAAATAAGCTCTCTATGAGCACTTAGCCTTTTGATACTTAGTCTTTTAAGAAATCCGGCTAAGACAGAAACAAAAAAACCGAGGACATTCCTCGGTTTTTATTTATTAACAGTAATCTTAAGCATATAAGGTAAACTTCTTTAGTGGCAGCTCTTTAGTAATTGCTGCTTGCGTGGCTCTTGTAATAGTTTCCAGTGAATACCATCAATTGCACCCGCAAATTTCCAAAGTAGTTTTAGGTCAACATCGTTTCCGTACGCTTCGCGAACCTTATTAAACACTTCAGGTGCGCCCAACTGCATAAACATTGAAACATCATCCACACCCGCCTTTTTAACCATGCGCTCTAACGTAAGCTGCATGTTTGGTAGATCTCTTAATCTACGGCTAGCTGATGACTTCTTGAAGCTACGCTGCTGAATTGAATTATCGATTGAAGTACGAATAATACTATCCAATTCAGGATGTTCACAGGTAAACAGATCCGTAATGTCGTAATAGTTTACGGTTGCTGTTGTCTGCTTCTTTACATGACGATACTTTTCACAATCAAGATCGGTCAGTTTTTTATCTAATGATTTTCCACCTCTAATGAATAAACAACCTTCACTCAATAAAGCGAACATAGCGTCATTTTGAAAGAGGCCAATACCTCCGAACATAGAACGTTTTTGATGCTCACCAAATTGATTCACGTAATTAATAAATGCTGTCTCGGTCATATCCGTTGATCCTTAATCAAATTACCCCGATTAGGTTGATCACCAGACAAGCAGCTTGTTATGCGAAAATTTTAAATCTATTTTGTTATTCTATAGGTGAATATTATGGTTTCGTTTTTCACCTTTAAATAAATCATACTTCGAAAAGAAAAATAAGTCTGGACTTAGTTCACATCAATCAATTGAGTATTCCGGTTTTTCATGATTGACTTCACAGTAAACTATCAAACCATGCTTGAATTTGGACACCTAGTGATACACTGGTTCAAATTATTAAAGGTTATGTAGACGGGTGAGTATTGCCTCGCAGCATCGTGGCTTGTAAAATGGCAGGACAGACCTGTTTTTACTTTTTATATGAATCATTTATCGTTTTTCTGGCTACCTCAAAATAAGACTCTTCTCTTAAAGGGTCTAGAATCAGAGTTTGCCCAACTTGTTGGACATTCTATCTCAGCGGGAAAAATAACACTTCCTCCTATCCCTAACGTTGTACTGAAGATTCAATCGCTTTGTACCCTTGAATCAACTGGGATTGCTGACGTTGCCGAGTGCTTACTCGAAGACCCAGGCCTCGCTGCTATTGTCATTCGTGTGGCTAACTCTGTCGTCTTTAACCGACGTAATATTACTTGTGTTGATATTATGACGGCGGTGTCGCGCCTTGGCATATTAAGAGTACGTGACATCGTGACGGCTCAGGCTATTGAGCAACTCAAACACTCAGTCAACCTCAGTAAAGAATGTAATAAGGTATTGGTTCAGAGCGCTTCTGTATCAAAAGAGCTGGGCGCTACTATGGTGCTTGTTACCAACAGCTTCAAAGAGCTCTCCCCTACTGAATACCGTTACCTTGAGCATGAAAAATCGCTGCTTGTTGGATTACTGGCTGATATTGGTTTGTTCTGTTTGGTTAGCGAATACCACCTCTACCTCGAAAATGGCAATTACCTAGATCACGACATCGCTCTACAAATCTTCCAAGGCCAATGTTCTGCTACCAGTAAATTGGTGCTTAACCGTTGGGGCTTCGACAGCGACTTTATTGATGTGTGCAGCAATACCATCAATAACCACGAACAGCGTGAAGTCTCTTACTTAGATATCGCTCGAATCGCTAACCACCTGCTGATGTTCAGAAACAAGGATGAGAACATCGATGATCACGAAGTTGAACTTAACGTGACAGGTGCAGAGGTGCTTTATAAATTAAGCAACTTGAGCAAGCATGATTTTAATGCAAAGCTAAGCGACGTGATCAATACTAGCGGCTTCTAAGTCACTGTTAAATTACAAGTAAGTGTAATATGAAGTAAATGCAATGGGGAAAGCATGTTTACAGGGATGATCTTTATATTTGCGCCACTCGTCGTGGGGTATCTTTTTGCAATTTCGAACGCTCAGACATTAGAATTTATCAACCGCTCAACATCGCGGTTGATCTACGTGATTCTGGCGTTAATGGGACTAAGCTTAGCCGCCCTCGATAACCTAGGCAGTAACCTGCAGACAATCCTTCTATATACCGTCACTTTCTTTGTCTGCTTAAGCGTATGTAACCTAATGGCACTGCCCGCTATTGATAAGTTATTGCCACTCAAAACCGACAGTAGCAAGAAGAAGCTTCCCCTCTCTTCTATGGCGATGGAATCTGCAAAACTCATCTTAGTGGTAGGTTCAGGGCTAATCGCTGGCTTAGTGCTGCCTATTGGCCTTGATTGGGTTGATACCGCAAGCGAATGGATTCTGTTTGCTCTTCTATTCTTTATCGGCATTCAGCTGCGTAATAGCGGACTCACACTTCGTCAGATCTTACTCAACAAGCACGGTATGGTTATCGCAATCACCATTATCATCACCTCAATGTTAGGTGGTGTAATCGCGGCTTACATCCTAGATATCCCTCTGTTCAAAGCCTTGGCAATGTCTTCTGGATTTGGTTGGTACTCTCTGGCTGGTATCTTAATGGGTGACGCCTTTGGTCCTGTCTATGGTGGCGCTTCTTTCATGCTTGAGCTGTTAAGAGAGTTAGTTGCCTTGGTACTGATTCCAGTGCTAATTCGCAGCTACCCATGCACTTCCATTGGTTATGCTGGTGCGACTGCGATGGACTTCACCTTACCGGTCATTCAAACAACAGGCGGCGTTAGATGTGTGCCTATCGCTATCGTCAGTGGCTTTATCCTCAGCTTGCTTGTTCCGATATTGATGTTGTTCTTTGTATCTCTTGCTAACTAGATCGCAGGAATAGCGTTTGTTTTAGATTAGAATGCAACTCGAATACCAATGCCCAAGACACCGATACAGTTACCGAAATAAAAAGACACTAAGTGTCATTGCTCAACAAATAACGATCACGGTAACCTGTAACGACAAAGTTATAAAAAGAATAAACTTACAAAAGGAACCACTATGAAACGCCTTTGCGTCGCATTACTGCTAGCTTCAACTTCTACTTTCTCTTTTGCAGCAGATTCAATGTCTGAGACAAACCAGTGCCAAGCAAAAAAATATGATGCGTACATCGACGCTTCTTTGAATTGGTATGCCGACCTTGCTGCATTAACCTCTGAGCAATATCCAGAGCTAACAGAAGTGAGTGAGTGGTTCCTAGAAGGTCGTAAGCACCACTTTGAGCTTAACCGTGCTGCGGTTCACTACTACTTAGTAAACGACTCAAGCAAAGTGGCAACAGAGCAACCTGTAGAAGGTTGGTTGCAACTTGAGCAACACGACATTAAAACGCTATCAACACGTGATGATGAGCTTGGTAAAATCGCGAAAACAACATTCGATGACCGCCAATCAACGCCTCACGCTCAAAACTACGAACTACGTTCTGCCTTTGCAGAATTGCTTAGTCACCCTAAGCAAATCGACTCAGCGCTGCAGCGTTACAACCAGTCGATCAGTAAACTTGAAGCGATTAAGTGTAAATAACCCCGCATTTAATATGCTTTTTTGAGAAGTTGGATTTCATAATTAAGACGGGACATTGTTCCCGTTTTCGTTTAGATTGTCCCGCTCGCGTCAATATTAGAAAAATAACTCGCTTGCTATGGTTACGGAACAAAAAACAGCAGATGTTAGCTTCGACAGTCTTCTACGTATCTTCACGGTACCTGAAGGCCCAGATTCAACACTCACTCAAATTGAAGACAAACTTTCACGAAACCTGAATCAATTCTTACGTGAACATATTGTGGCTGAAGAAAAGCCGCTACGTGAAATTGAGAAAGATTTTTCAAATGCTCATATCCCAGAGCAGCCTGAGTTTGTTTCTGAACATACTGAGCATCTCCTCGATTCTCTTGTGTCTCATTCGGTTCACACGTCTTCGCCAAGTTTTATTGGCCATATGACCTCTGCGTTGCCGTACTTCCTGATGCCGCTTTCAAAAATCATGATTGCGTTGAATCAGAATCTAGTAAAAATCGAGACCTCAAAAGCGTTCACTCCCCTAGAACGTCAAGTTCTGGGCATGTTACATCGCCTGATTTATCAAGATAGTGACCAGTTTTATTCTCGTTGGATGCACAGCGCAAACCACTCTTTAGGTGCGTTTTGTTCTGGCGGTACCATCGCGAACATTACAGCGCTCTGGGTTGCACGTAACAACGCACTAAAAGCGCAAGGTTCGTTCAAAGGTGTAGAAAAAGAAGGCCTGTTTAAAGCCATGAAGCACTACGACTACGAAGGCCTTGCCATCTTAGTCTCTGAACGTGGCCACTACTCTCTGAAAAAAGCCGCGGATGTCCTTGGTATTGGTCAAGAAGGTCTAGTGTCTGTTAAAACAGATAACGACAACCGTATTTGTACTGATGATTTAAGACTCAAGATCGAGCAGCTCAAGCAGAACAAGATCAAACCTTTCGCCGTCATTGGTGTGGCTGGTACAACCGAAACCGGTAATATCGACCCGCTAAGAGACATTGCTGAGGTGTGTGCCGAATCCGATTGTCATTTCCACGTTGATGCAGCTTGGGGCGGTGCGACTCTGATGTCTAACAATCATCGTCACCTACTTGATGGTATTGAACTGGCGGATTCAGTCACGATTGATGCGCATAAACAGCTTTATATCCCTATGGGTGCGGGTATGGTTCTGTTTAAGAAGCCAGATGCGATGACTGCGATTGAACATCATGCTCAATACATTCTTCGTAAAGGCTCAAAAGATTTAGGCAGCCATACGTTAGAAGGTTCTCGTTCAGGTATGGCAATGCTGGTTTACGCCGCAATGCACATCATTAGCCGCCCAGGTTATGAACTGCTGATCGACCAAAGCATCAACAAAGCGCGCTACTTTGCCGACCTAATTAAAGATCAGAGCGACTTCGAGCTGGTTTCAGAACCTGAGCTTTGCCTACTGACTTATCGCTATGTCCCTGAGTCAGTCAAAGCGGCACTGCTTAAAGCTGAGCCTGAACATCGTGTCGAACTGAATGAGTTGCTCAATGAGCTGACTAAGTTTATTCAGAAGAAGCAGCGTGAAACAGGTAAGTCTTTCGTGTCACGTACACGCTTAAACCCTGAAGCATGGGTACATCAGCCAATCATCGTTTTCCGCGTGGTATTAGCAAACCCACTAACAGGCAATGACATTCTTTCGTCAGTGCTTGAAGAACAGCGTGAGATCTCTAAACTAGCACCAAACTTGATGGGCAAAATCAACAAACTGGTTACGCAAATCAACGCATAGTCATTCAATTTTAGTTGCATCAAATTGAAAATTTCTTTCTTTTTGATGTAACTAAGCTGTCAGTTCATACCCATTTTGCATTCTTTTTGCTCAAACTCTCTTCCAATTCTGTAGTTTTCTAAAATTTTGTTGAGGTTTGTCATATTCTTAAGCATTCATGCCCTGTTTTTGTATTAGTAAATAGTATGTTGGGTTTATACTGACTCTATGGTGCTAGTTAGCTTGATATCTATTTGACGCAGCAGTATTTACGAAACCGAATATACATCGGCTTTGTGTTTACTGATATTTGCTTCAGCCATACCCCCTGGTAAAAGATATTAACTAGCAAGTTGTTCTCTATACCCTTGTGAACACTATGAATACATTAGAAAAAATACAAAAAAACCTGGAAAATTTCAGCAAGTCTGAGCGCAAGGTAGCCGAAGTAATTATGGCTTCCCCTCAAACTGCAATTCATTCTAGCATTGCTACCTTAGCTAAAATGGCTGACGTGAGTGAGCCTACAGTTAACCGCTTCTGTCGTCGATTAGACACAAAGGGCTTCCCTGACTTCAAACTTCACCTAGCTCAAAGCTTGGCAAACGGTACACCTTACGTGAACCGTAATGTTGAAGAAGATGATGGTCCAGATGCTTATACGCATAAGATTTTCGAATCAACTATGGCTTGTCTAGACGTTGCTAAAAACAGTCTAGACGCGATGCAAGTAAACCGTGCTGTTGACTTGCTGACTCAAGCAAAACGCATTTCGTTCTTCGGATTGGGTGCCTCTTCTGCTGTCGCCAAAGATGCTCAAAACAAGTTTATTCGTTTTAATATCCCAATCACATGTTTCGAAGACATCGTGATGCAACGAATGAGCTGCATTAACTGCAGTGATAACGACGTTATTGTTCTTATCTCTCATACTGGCCGCACTAAAAGCCAAGTTGAGATTGCAAACTTAGCGCGTGAAAACGGTGCGACAGTTATTGCTATCACAGCAAAAGATTCTCCACTGGATAAAGCGAGCTCGTTGTCTATTTCTCTGGATGTTCCAGAAGACACTGACGTTTACATGCCAATGGCAAGTCGCGTTGTTCAGATGACGGTTATCGATGTGCTAGCGACAGGCTTTACGCTACGTCGTGGTTCTGGTTTCAGAGAGAACCTAAAGCGCGTCAAAGAGTCACTTCGTGATTCACGTTACGAGAAGTACTCTCAGTTCTAATCTGCTTAGTCATGAACTGAAAACAGATGACCAGAGAACAAGTTGAATTAAAAAAACGGAGCCTAGAGCTCTAATGCCGATCAGTTAAAGCCAAAGCGATCGGTTGAAGGATCCTTCAGAGCTGTCAAA